>CAYHUT010000029.1:0-9662 GCA_964359835.1 Candidatus Woesearchaeota archaeon | reverse complement strand
TAGCACAGGAACAAGCACAGCTTCTTCAACAACAGCAAAACCTGTTGAAAAAATTTTAGGAAAATATTCTGTTGTTTCTTTAAGCACTTATGCTTTAGGTGTGCATGAACTATTAAGAAAAGCTGAAGCAGAACCTGCATTAGGCCATCCTAAAATAAGCATTTCGGGTAAGGTAGTTTACAGGCCATTTACATTTGAAGAGGATATTGCTACAAAAGTTGAAGCTTATGAAAAAGCTGGTTCAGAAAAAGAAAGATTAACATTATTTAATAATTGGATTGATTCTTGCACAGGAGCAGCTTACAAGACAAAAACAACCAAATTTAAAATTATTCCAGTATGCAATGAATTAATTACAATAGACGAAGATTTTAGAAGCTCATTTTTATCAGGAAGTTATGAAGGATTTACAGGTATTGAATTAGACAGTTCAAAAGGAAAATATAGTGCAAGTCTTTCAAAATCCGAGATTTTAGTACATCCTGCATGGCTGGCTTGTGTAAATGATAATAAATCTTTATTAAAAACATACACTGATATTGTTTTTGCAGAATATGCTAAAAAATATAGAAAAGCTAAAAAACTAATGGGTTTTTATGTCAGGCAAAATACTGATGCTGATGAATTAAGGGTGGTTGATGTCCACGATCTCGACTACGATTCCAATGCTTACGGTAGTTGGTACCTTTGCAGCAATAGCCGTTTCTTCCTAGGTAGCCCCGTCGCAAAAAAAATTTAGGAATTATTTTGAAGAATAACACAAAGAAACAGCACTACATTATTTTAAAAAAATCTTCTCTTGTTAATCCTGCTTCACGCAGTATTGCTAATAATGTGCCCTTTGCTATTTCTGGATGGTTTGGAACAGTCAGTCTTCTATATGGTGGATTTTTATTCCTTAGAATCATGTGGCTTCCTGTCTGGTGGTCAATTTCATAATCCAATTTGGAAAGCAATTTTACCAGTTCTTTTCCAGAAATAATAGGCAATTTAGGCATGAATCTCAATTACTTCTTCATTTATTGAAGGGGGTACAGGCTCACTATGCTTTTCCAAACTTTCAATATACCCTTTTATTGCATCTTTGATATTTTTTATAGCTTCAATTCTAGTCTTGCCTTGAGAAATGCATCCTGGCAATGTTGGGCATTCTGCCACAAACGTCTTATCCTCATCCTGCTCTATTATAATTCTTAATCTCATTTTAATTCACCTTACATAATATTGGAAGCTTTGTTTAAATAGTTTGCGTTTGTGTACAATATTTAACACAATCCTAATCAGAAAGGCTTTTATTCTAAAAGAAATCTCTTAATCTACCAAGCATTGTTTTGGCTGAATAAGCTATCAATGCGATGGTGGGCTACATGCTCTCTTATCAATGCCTTTAATTTTTAAGGCTATGAAACGCTGAAAAATTCAAAGGAATTTTTGGCGTGCCAAAAACCTATGGTTTTTCAGCATTCAACTGCAACAGAAATGAAGCAGTGGTGCTATTAAGGGATAAGAGGGCTACTCTGGGGGCGGGTGATGTCCACAATCTCAACAACAATTCCAATGCTAACGGTAATTGGAACCTTAACAACAATAGCCGTTTCCTCCTAATAACCCAATGGCAGAATTATACTCGCAACTTTATTCTTATGAAAATTTATTATTAGCATTCCAGAAAGCAAGAAAACATAAGACATTAAAGCCCTATGTCATTGAATTTCAAAAAGACTTAAAACAACAAGAATCCTCGATTCTTGGTGTGCAAAAAATTCAAAAGAATTTTTTAGCAAATAATTTAATGCAATTGCAAGCAGATTTAATTTTTTATTCTTACAGGCCAAAACCATTAAAAATGTTTATCTTGAAAGAGCCAAAAACAAGAAAAATAAGTGTAAGTGATTTTCGTGATAGAGTAATACATCACGCAATATGCAATATTATTGAGCCGATACTTGGAAAATCATTTATTTATGATTCATATGCAAACAGGAAAGGCAAAGGAACATTAAAGGCATTGGAAAGATTTGACTGCTTCAAAAGAAAAGTTTCTGGAAACAATACAAGAAAATGTTTTGTTTTGAAAGCTGATGTTAAGCATTATGCTTAAAAATGTAAAACATTTTTGGCACACCAAAAATTGCTTTGCAATTTTTTAGTGTTTTGATACAGTTGACCATAAGGTTTTGTTAAACATCATAAAAAACAAAATAAAAGATGATAGTTTAATTTGGTTGATTAAACAGATATTAAATAATTTTAATTCAAATACAAAAGACAAGGGGATGCCATTGGGGAATCTAACTTCTCAATTTTTCGCTAATGTTTATTTAAATGAGCTTGACCAATTTGTGAAGCATGAATTAAAAATAAAATATTATATAAGGTACGTTGATGACTTTGTAATATTTCATAAAGATAAGACGGTCCTTGAACATTATAAAACTGAAATTGATAATTTTCTTAAAGGAAATCTTTTATTGATATTGCACCCAGAGAAATCAAAAATAATAGGATTAAATAAGGGAATATGCTTTTTGGGATTCAGAATTTTCTTTTTTCACAAGCTTTTAAAGAAAAATAATGTGAACAGATTTAGAGCAAAACTATTGAAATTTAAAAGAAGTTTTAAAAATAAATATATAGCTTATGACAAAATATACACCTGTTTTGAAGGCTGGATTAATTGCACCAAAACAGCAAACACTTATAATTTAAGATTAAAAACGACAAAGGCATTTGAACAGCTTTTTCCTAATGAGATTTCAAATATCGAGGTTAATAGGCTGTTAAAACAATGCGGATAATTCTAATTTAAATAAATAGATGATAGTCTTATTAAATAATGGGGGTTTGTTCTAACAATGAAAATTAGAATAATGATGCATTATTCTAGATAGTTATTTTGTTAGAAAAATAAAGAATTAAAAAATAAAAAAGAAAGGCTTACACTTATTGTAAGTCTTTGTGGGTTAGAACTGTTATTCTTGATTCGCCTGGCCTCAAAGAATTTGCCATTCCTACTAAGACAGAAACACCAGCCATTTCAGCAGCTCTTGCGATTTCCCGTGTAACAGTTCCATCAAAAATTACTGCATCTACGCTGTCAATCTGTTTTAAAGTTGGCTCGAGTTCTGTTAAAGGAACTTTACCTAAAATCTTTGAATCCTTGTCAAGCAAGTAAGCTCCGCGAGTTCCGACAAGATCTTCTAGCATTGGTTTCAAACTAGAGTAATCTTTCTTAGCTTGAACAGGCCTTTCTTCCCTTGGAGGTTCTCTTGAATATTCTCTAGGTTGTTCTCTTGGTTGATAGCCTTCTCTTGGTGCGAACCTTGAAACAGGACGCCTCATTGTAGGTTGAACACCTTGAAGTTGTGGTTTCATTTTATTTGCACCATCTCTCCCTTCAAGTTTAAATTGCTCAGCAGCTACTTTAGCCCTTAATGCAATGTGTATTTCCTTCTTTGTAAGCTCTTCAACTTCCTTTCCATCAGGAGCCTTTGTTATGAAATCAAGCTCGGTTGTTGCAATTAATTCACGAAGGATTAAATCTCCACCGCGATCACCGTCAACAAAAGCTGTAACTGTTTTTTGCTTGCAAAGCTCTTTTACAGATTCTGGAACTGATGTTCCGTTCATTGCAACAGTATTCTTAATTCCTTGCTTTAACAAGTTAAGAACATCTGCACGACCTTCGACAAGTATTACCTCGTCTGATTCAGCTACAGCTGGACCTGCTGGCAGTCTTTCTGGACCCCATTCTCCAACTTCCTGCATTCTAACAGCCTGAGAAACTTGTTCAGTTATCTCATGTGAATCTGGTAAAACATCGGACTGGAAAGCCATTAAAAGCTCTTTAGCTCTTGTAATAACAAATTCTCTTTTAGAGATTCTTACATCTTCGATTTTTTTGACAGTGACTTTAGAATTGCATGGGCCTATTCTTTCAATAGTCTCTAAAGCTGCACCTATAATAGCAGTTTCAGCTTTATCCATGTTACTTGGTATAATTATTTGTCCTGAGGATTTACCCTGCATGACATCTAGTTTTACCTCTATTCTACCTATCTTGCCTGATCTTTGAAGCTCTCTAAGTTCAAGTTCTGAACCCAAAAAACCTTCTGTTTGACCGAAGATTGCGCCTATGACATCTGGTTTATCTACTCCGCCTTCAACCAATATGTCTAAATGAATAATATATTTTGCGGATACTGGGCTAATTTTTCCCATAGTTTGTTTTCTCCCTAACTTAATTTTTTTTATAGAACAAGATTTACTAAAAGATTTTTTTCAGTTAATTATCTTATCTTCATGTTTGCTTTTTTGAAATAAACTC
This sequence comes from Candidatus Woesearchaeota archaeon, assembly GCA_964359835.1. Lineage (GTDB taxonomy): Archaea > Nanobdellota > Nanobdellia > SCGC-AAA011-G17 > GW2011-AR18 > CAYHUT01. The sequence goes on along the minus strand of CAYHUT010000029.1, from coordinate 5,335 downwards.
GATGAATATGATTTGTGAGTTTGAATTAATTTAACTCCGTTTCTTGTTCTTTATTGATTAAGTTGATTATGCTTAAAGACCTTTGGTCTTTTGCATCTGTAAATGCGTTGCATTTAAAGATATAGCCCGGCATTAACTCCCAAGCATCATAGCTTGACAGTATTGTCGTTGCTCCGTTGAGTCTTTCTCATGACGGGCTATATTTAATTAGGTTTGTTTGTTTATATAGCTTTCGATTGTCACAAAAGCATTATATGCCTTTGGGATGCTGGAAAACAGAAAAAGTTCTGTTTTCGGCATGTTTAAGGTTTATGTGTGTTTATAAATAGTAATAAGGGCTAGAAATGGCTTTAATTTAAAAATAGAAATTAAATTAGGCTTTTATTCAATGTTTAAGTATTTTTTAATCTCATCAGCAATATCATTAGCTTCTTCTTTAAGTTTTTTGGCTAATTTTTGCTCTTTTGATTCAATTATGAATTTGTCATATACTGCTCTCATGAAATTTAATGTTGGCTTTTTTCTCCATTTTTCATCATAGTCTTTTTCATGCTCTGCTTCAATTAAAACCTTTAAATTTCCCTCTACAACTTTCTTGCCTTCAATTTTACCTTCTTTTATGTCGGTGAAATCAATAGTTAAAGCAATATTATACATATCATAATCAGTTGCTTTTTTCTCGCAAGCCCATTTAATTTTTATTGAATTTATTGATGCTTTTGCCTTTGAATCGTATAATTTTTCAGTCATATCATAACCATTTTGCTTCATGTATTTTTTTAGAAAATCTAGAAAATCGTGAATATCAAATACACCTGAATAAGAAACTACAAGCTCCTTTACAATCATATCTTTTATTGGCATGTTTTTATTCCTTTTTCTTGATTAATAAAGTTTGTGTTCTTATTTAAGCGAGTATAAAGTGAAATAATTTTTTAATTCCTCTATCAAATCAGAGGTATTTTTATAGCATTCAATTTTCGCTTCCTCTATCTTATGCTTGATTACATAGGTTTCATATAAATTTCTCATATATGGCTTTGTTTTCCAGTCATCTTTAGGATCTTTTAGTATATATGATGCGATTTTAACTTCAGCTTCAACTTTAGATAGTTTTATTCTTTTTCCATCCTTTTCTACTTCAGCATCATTAACAGCCATGAACTTAAATTCAAGGTTTATTACTAAATTAAAATAATCTATATCTTTTCTAGTACATTCCCATACAATTTCTATTGTTTTGCCATTGGGTTTTATTCTTTCTACATATTTTTTTTCAGAAGTAGAATATTTCTTAATTTTTAACCATTCCTGGAGTTTTTTATAAAAAACAGACAGATCAATAATTCCAACCCACTTTATCTTGGTATCTGAGAATATTGCCTCTTTTTCAGCCATGAGATTAATGTCTTTTGGTTGATTATAAACATTTCGATTTAATATTTGTAATAGAATTCTAGTTTTTCTTTTGCAGTTTTGCTTAATTCGTCTAAATCATTGATTGCGGGGATTTTGTATAACTTTTTGATTCTTCCACCGATAAAGTATTTAGTGTAAAGATTGAATAGTAATTTTTTCATGGATGTTGTTCCCCAATTGTTTTTATAATCTGTTGTGAATACTGCTTTTATCCTTAATAAGCCGTCTCCGCGTTCCATTTCCTTGCCATCCACCTTAACTTTATTTAAATTTTCAAACTCGGCTTCAACGGAAATTTCTGCGTTTGCAAAATCATCGTATTGTTTGTAACCTGAGAATTTGAATTTGAATTCATAGCCATATTTTGTATCTTTCTTTATATGCTCTTTTTCAATGAAATCATAACCTAACTTTTCAATTTTATCTTTCAATGCTTTGTAAACTACTTTTGTATCAAGAATTTGGTCTTTGATACTTATGTTCCTTGTTCCTGCCTCTTTTGGTTCATTTACCACGAGTTATTTGTTTATTATTTATTAATAAATGTTACTAATCTGAAAATTTTTCCAGAACTTTAAGATATTCTTCATTTAGGCCTTCTAATCTGTAAATAATTACTTCGTTTATTCCCGCTTTTTTGCATAGTTCCAAATCCCTTTTTAATTGATGATGAGAAAGTATTTTTTCATTGCCTAGAATGCCAACAGCTATTATCCCCAATGCGACTATAAACTTGTTTTGATATTTTGTTATGTTCTTTTTAAAGTTTTTTTCTAGAGATTTGTCTGAAAAATGATGCATGCTGGTGTAATACATTTTAATTATTTTATGAGCGTTATCAAAATGCAATCCTGATTTATTTTCTATAAAACCAAAATCTTTGTAATATTCACAACAGTAAATCTCGCCTTTGTAGTTTTCAATAAAATTATGAATTAACTTTATGTTGGTTTCTCTTTTGAAGAAATTTTTTATTAATAACAATCTTTTTTTAGGATATTCTAAATCGAGCATAACTGGAATTTTTTCTTTTTGCAGCTCTGAAAATAACTTTTTTAAAGCTGATGTTCTTGTAAATCCGGAAACCCAGTAACCTGCTTCTTTAGGCAATAAAGGCCACCAGATGCATTTTTTTAAGTGCTTATTTTTAATTTCTTTTTTGTATAGTTTAAATGAATCAATTGAATAATCTGCTAAATATAAATTAAATGGAAAATTTATTTTTTCTGCTTTTTTTAAAACAACTGATGATGGGAATTCCTCGAAGAATGAGATTTTCATGATATTTCTATTTTCGATGAGTTTATAAGTTTTTTCACATTACTTAAAAGTGCCGTGAGAGAAGGAATATATGAGTTACACAGGCAAAGACGGATTAAAACTATTAAAATATTTGGAAATAAATATTTCTGAGAGAGATTGTTATTTATTTGAACAAGAATGGTCAAAATTAGGTATGCCTGCAACATATTCTGACAAACCAAAAATCAATGGAAATATAGTTGAAGCGACTAATTATTTGTACACTACTTTTTTACCAGCAATTTCAAATCTTAGTCATGAAGAATTTTTGGGAGAATATAGACTAAGAACACAGATTTATGAAAACAAGTTAAAGACTTCTGGAATACAAGAGAAATTAAAACACGGCACGCCGTTGGATATGATTCTATAAAATATGATAGATTATACTGCTGATCATGGAATGGGAATTTTAGACAAGATGGGTATTATTTTTAATCCTGAAGAAGAGGAATTAGTTAGAATGGAATGGGAAAAAGTATACTCTCCTGAAGAGAATATTATGGAAGTATTGGAATTTTTTTATTGTGAGGAAATCCCGGCATGTTCAGAAGTATCTGATAAATATTTTGGCAAAATTCGTGAAAATAGAACAAAATTTTTTAATTCTAGGGCAAAGGAATTGGATGAAGAGTTATCCATTTTATTAAAATTGGACCCTAATAAAACTCAATATAATTAACCAATAGCTTTTTAAATTTATTATCTATGTTAAAACCATGGCAATATGGTTATGGATATTAATAGGTGTTCTTGTTTTAGCAGTGTTATATTTAGTTTTAACCTATAATAGGTTCATAACATTAAGAACAAGAATTGAGAATGCGTGGGCTCAAATAGACGTACAGCTTAAAAGAAGGTATGACTTAATACCCAACCTTGTAAGCGCAGTAAAAGGCTACATGAAGCACGAGAAAGGAACTCTTGAAGGAATAACAAAAGCTAGATCAATGTTAATGTCTGGTTCAGTTGCTGACAAGGCTAAAGCAGATGGTGAAATCTCAAAAGCTTTAAAATCAATATTTGCTGTTGCTGAAGCATATCCAAAATTACAAGCTTCTGAAAATTTCATGCAACTACAAGAAGAACTTTCAGGCACAGAATCTAAGATTGCTTATGCAAGGCAATATTACAATGATTCAGCTTTAGAATTTAACACAAAAATTCAAACATTCCCTTCAAATATGATTGCGAAGATGTTTGGCTTTGTACAAAAAGAATTCTTCAAGACTAAAGGTGCTGAAAGAGAAGTTGTAAAAGTGGAGTTTAATTAATCCGCTATTTTTTTATTTTTGTCTTCTGTAGAGCTTGCTAAAGTATTCTTGCTTTATAAAAATATACTTTTTTAATCTTACCATAGCCTGTTCCAAGTCAAGAAGCACAAATTCATTGCCTTTTTCATACTGAGAAACTGCTTCATCAGTTATTACCCCCCAGCTTATATTTTTGTCAGTTGCACATATTTTTAATATATCTTCAAAATCCTTTTCTCTTTCAGTTACTGCCTTTAATAGGATTATATCCTCTTTAGATACAGCATAAATCACAAGGCTTTTCTTTTCTGTGAAGTCATGCCTTGCAAAAAACCTTTTTTTCATTCCTAAAGAAAGCACTGTTTGAAATATATTCTTTAAAAATAAATCAAATCTCTCATCCCCCCTAGAATACATAACGGGGGCATTTTTATGTCTTGATTTTTCCCCGTTATAAACATCAAATAGCGCTCTTTTTGTATAGCCTAATTCTTCAATTGCTTCTATAAATACATTTCTGTCTTCAGCAGAATCAAACACTAAATCAATATCCTTTGTTGAATCCTTATAACCATAAAACATCATGGCGGTGCCGCCAAATGCCCAGCACACTATATCCTTTTTTAGATAATTGCTTATTAACTTAAATAAGCTGTTTTGGTCTTCTAAACTTATCATTGCAAATCCTCTTTGCTAAACGGCGCTTTTAATCTCCATTTTTTTCCCAATTCCTTGAAATTATTTCCACTATTTTTGTAAGGCATAAAACTTTTCGATTCTAAAAATCTTTTATAAATATTTTCAGGCATTTTCCTTGTCTTTCTTGTAAGCCTTGCAATATCATAGAAAAACCCGACATTTCTTACAACATTTTTTTGTTTTGAGACATTGTAGAGATAATTCCAGTCCTTAACATGGTTGAATAATGGAAGCATACTGATGTTTACCCTTATATTTTTTAATGCTATTAAATCTGCGATTGCATCTTCTATTTTATAGCTTGAATGAACAGCATGGTGGAAAGGCGGGACTAGTTTTTCTCTGGAATAACGATTTAATATATCAAACATTCCAATCTCTGAAAAAGTTTTTTTAGGACTTATTATATAAATTCGTTTTTGCCTACCCCCACCTGTTTTTATTAAATAATGGGATTTTTTCAGTCTTGAAACTATGTTCAAACACGAGGTTTTTTTTAATTTAGTTAAATTACTTACTGTATCAACGGTTTGCCTTCCTTCTAATAGCCTTGCATATTCTTCTAAATTCATTTTAATTATGTATCGTAAGTAATATATAAATGTTACTATTTTTTGATTAGGCATAGATAAGATTTTAATAGGCAATTGTTATGGTTAGAT
>CAYHUT010000028.1:0-9836 GCA_964359835.1 Candidatus Woesearchaeota archaeon | reverse complement strand
ATGCAGGGTATAATGTACTATCAGATATTGGCTCAATTGTCCAGCGGTCATCGAATGGCAACTTAGTTCCCAACCAGTTTCCTAAACGAGCACAGGCTCTATCCTGGAACCATTCTAAAACACCAGGCATGTTTCTTTTATATTCCTCTGGATAGATATTCATTGTCTGGGCATGTTCTTTTGATTTTGTTGTTAAATCGTGGTCTGAATATTTAATGAACCATTGATCATCTATTCTCTTGATTATTACTTGCGTACTGCAACGGCAGATTACTTCCTCAGATAAATCATAAAATACATCTGCTAAATTTGCGGCAATTAAATCCTCTTTAACAAGTTCTTTTGCGCGTTCGACAGGTGTGCTTGAGTATTTGCCTGCATTGTCGCGCATTATTCCTGTGTGGAAACCTATTTTATAAATTTCAGATGTTGCTTCTTCAAGTAAAGCAGTGTCATTTTGTGATTTTATTTTTAATTTATTGCAGATTTCAACTGCTGGACATTCTGAATAGCCTTTTGAATCTATTATTGGAATTGGTTTTATTTTTTTAATAGCTTCTTGATTTAATCCATATTTTTCACATTCCTCTTTTGATTCCTGCAAATCTCTTAGAGCTATATAATCATAAGGTGCATCGGATGGAACTGAAGTAACTATTCCTGTTCCGATTCCAGGGTCAGCGAATGTTGATGGTAGAATTATGATTTCTCTGTTGATTCCTGGAGCAATTGCATATTTTCCAATTAATGTTTTTGCTTCGACATCTTCTACAAATTCAATTCCATCTTTTTGGAATTTTAATTTACCCACGCATTCCTTGCTTACTATCCAGTTTTCCTTGTTTAATTTTATTTTTACATATTTAGCTGAAGGATTTATCCATAAATTTGTTTGACCATAAATTGTTTCAGGCCTTAGTGTTGCAGCCAATAAAAAAGAATTTTCGAATTTGAATTTCAATAAAGTGTATTCATATTTTTCAGCATTTCCGCCTTTTGAAATATCTGTTTCTGATGCATCGACTGCAACTGGACCGCATTCTGGGCAGAATGTTCCGTAATATGGTTTTTGAACCAATAAATCATTTTGTTTTAATTTTTTAAATTGCCATTGAATAAATTTATTATAATCTGGATGAATTGTACAGGCAAATCTTTTCCAATCAGCTAGGAAACCGAAGTTTTTCCATTGTTCCAGATAATCATTATTAAAATATTCAACTATGTTTTCTGGCTCTATTAATTCTTTTATTTTTTCCTTTGAACAGCCATTTGCAATTAAGTAATCCATCCAGTTCTTGTCTTTTTTTTCAATTTTTTTTGCAAATGCAATTGCTTGGTTGCCTGTGGCGTGAGTTCCAACTGGAAACATGACATTGTAACCGCGCATCCTCTTGTATCTGCCAATCATATCTGTGTAAGAATAACCGCGCATGTGGCCAACGTGCAAATAACCTGAGATTCCAGGGTATGCGAATATAATTGAGAACTTTGGCTTCTTTGAATCTCTTTTTGCCTCGCCTAATTTGGCGTTGTCCCAGCGCTCTACCCATTTCTTTTCAATAGACTTAAAATCAATATCTGCCATTGGTTTTTATGTTAAAAAAGGGATTTATAAAGTTAATCTTTGTGGATTTTAGGAGTAACAGCAGTTTTATATATAATTTTTAAAATTAATAAGGCATGGAATTTGAAAAGACTGCTTATGAAAAAATAATTAAGTTGATGGAACTTAGCCAAAAAATAAATGATGAGATGATAACTAAAAAAGACAAGTCTGATTTAGGATTAGAAGGAAGTAATGAATCCTCTTATTTAACAAGTTTAGTAACAGAATATAATACCTTGGCTGATGGCATTGAACTGCCAAAAGATGCAAATGAATTTATTCTATATACAATAGACTTAGTTAGATATTTTAAAGATGAATTAAAAAAAAGTGATTGTATAATGCAAGAGGGTGAAAGAAAAATAAAAATATATGAAAATATGATTAGAGAGATTGAAAGCGGAATAAAACCTATAACAGACCTTCAAGAGATAATAGGCAGAGGAAAATATAAAATCGAATTATAAATCTTCCTTGTTTTTTAGATATTCTAGAAGTTTTTTTGAAATTATTGGTTTGTTGTTTTCTTTCACGTAACGGTATGGTAAAATAATCGATTCTGAAATTTTGCCTTGCTTTAATTCTATTTCTGGCTTGTCAATGAATTTTATTTTATTGAAGTCGATTTTATCCCTTGCAATAATTTTTGTGACTAGAACGGCTGTGTCAGTTGACATCTGCATATTTCCAAGATTTCTTGTTTCAGGATTAATTAATTTTCCTGGCAGTTTTGATGTAAGATATTTTTCAGTTCTTCCTCGCTCGGGATGATCTCCGAGTATTCCGCCGAAAATAAAATAATCAAAATTATCGTTTGATGCTAAAATTTTATTTGTTTGCGGTTCTAATAAACAGGTGTTTTTTAACGGGAGTTCTAAAACAGATTCTTCGTGTAGTTCGGCAAGATGTTTTAACTTGTTAACACGAGAAAAATATTGTTTTTCTGTGCCCCAAAAATGTTTTGCATTTTTTTGGGAATCTTTTTTTAGAAGTTTTGTTATAATTAGATTTTCTTTTCCAACTATATTTGAGATATTTTCATATTCTATTAAACACCATTCTGAAATAAACGGCTCTAAATGTTCTATTATAAATTTCATTTTTGTGGAAGTTTTATTTTACTTCTTTAATAAATAAGCTAATAATTGAGAATATAAACATTAGTATTCCTATGAAAAGGAAAAGATATCGGTAAGTAGAGAATAATAAGAATGTAGAGAATAATACTGGGCCTATAAGCTGGCCAATTGGAACAGCTATTCTATGAATTGAGTAAAATCTGTTTTCATTGGATTTTGCAGTTATTTCAAAGAAATATGCTTCTCTTAATGGTTCTATGAACGCTGCACCAATGCTACCGCAAACAATTAAAGTTAAAACAATTATTGGTGAACTTGCAAAGAATGTTGAAGCTGCCACGATAGACATTAATAAGAAGCCGAAAAAGAAGAATTTTTTATAACCTAATTTATCTGCAAGATTTCCAGCAGGAACTTCTAATAGAATTAAAGGCAAAACAACCATGAATAAAACAATACCGACTGTTTCTACACTAAACCCTGAATCGCTGATGTATAAGGGGATGAATATATAAATCATCGACCACCAGAACAATAATCCCATTGACATTATAAATAATAAAGCGTGACTTTTGCTTTTTACAAAATCAGATAGATTCGCTGGAATGCTGTGATGGATTTTGTGCAAAACATTATGCTCTTTGAATTTTTTACTGCTGATTATTACAAAGGATAAAAGGGGTAATATTGCCGATAATAAAAATATTTCTTTAAGACCATAAGAATTTGCAATTAATCCTCCTAATAATGGACCAATCATCCAGGCGAGATTTGCAACTGTGAAATAAAATCCCTCTGTTTTTCCAAGGTTTTTTTTGTTGGCTATATCCCTTATTAGCAAGGCTGTTGGAACTAATATGCATGTAAGAAAAAAAGTTCTGAATAATTCTATTATTAACAAAGTGTAAATACTCTTTACAAAATAAATTGCTACAAATGATGCAGATAAACCAATTAAACCAAATTTAAGTATTGAGATTTTTTTGAATCTTGCGAGAATTGGTTGGATTAAAAAACTGTAAATTATCATTAAAAAGGCTATTGATGCAGCAAAATAACCAACATAGGAATCATTTTCAATTAAATCTTTTACAAATAAAGGGTAAACTGGAGAGACTAAAGTGTAAGCAAAATTGAAAAATAAAGAGGTTAATACAATAGGCAATAAACCCTTAATTGGCAGTGCTTGTTTTTCGCGTAACATTTTTCCTCTTTTTGATTATAAGCAGACGGCAGGACTCGAACCTGCGAATCTGAGGGTTGCAGCCTCATGCCTTAGCCGCTTGGCTACGTCTGCATACAATAATTCACTAAATTGCTATTTATATAATTTTCTTAATCCTATAACCACTAATAGAAAACCTTTAAAAGAACGGGATTTACCATTTTATATATGGGCCTGTAGCGCAGCCTGGATAGCGCAACTGCCTTCTATTTCAAAGCAGAGCTTTGCAATCCTCTAAAAGCTCGCTTTAAAAGTAAGCAGTAGGTCGTGAGTTCAAATCTCATCAGGCCCGATTTTTCGCGAAACACTAAAAGAGCAAAGCTCTTTGGTGCGCAGAAAAGCTATGCTGCTGAAAAACTATAGATTTTTGGCATGTCGAAGTTTGCAATACAAACTTCCAACATTTTCCAGCGAATTGAGTAAAGCGAGAGACATTCGCTTCGCTCAGTCTCTCTAGTTTTAATATTTTAAAATAAATTTAGTTCGTTGCTAGGGTTGATAAGGTGGCGTAGAACCCTTATATTCGGAGCTCATCAGGCCCGATAAATCTAAATAGAAATTTTACTTAGTATAATCTAATAAAATCTTGAATAATTCGGCTTTAGATTTATTTCCTTTTTCTCTTGCAAGCTTCAAACCTTTTTGATATAGTTGATTACTTTCAAAAAAATGATAACGTTCTTCAGTAGAAAAAAGATTTTCTTCATGCTCGATAATTGGAAGTGCTTTAACTATGTAGCCTAATTTATTATATATCTGAAATGCCTCTCTTTTTTCGTCTGCCATTAAATATAATCTGGCTGCTTCTTGAGGATCTTTTTGAACAAAATGGTAAGCTGTTTCTTTAATAACGGCTTTTGGAAGTTCTGTTTCTTTTGACAATAATGCTAGAATAAATGTATCTCGCGCATCAACACTAGAAAGCTGCGATAGAATTGTTGTTAATTCCTGTTCGGTTATTTTTTTGACTGGCATTTTTTTATATAATTAAAAATAAAAGAAAAAGGGATTAAAACCCTTATTAATGCTTTGGCCTAAAGATTGCGACTAAGACAGCGATTATTCCGATGAATAACAAAACATCAGCAAGTAACCAAAATGTGCTTGGTATTGTTGATTTTAAATTGAATACATCGAATAAATCCTTGTTATCATAGTTTACAACTTGAGTAGGCTGAGTTGGTTGTGTGGTCTGTGTTGGCTGTACTGGTTGAGTTGTAGTTTGAGTCGGCTGTGTTGGCTGTACTGGTGCATTGCAACCAATTACAGTTAACGGCATCTCTTTGTAATCATTTAAACCATCATAGACTGTTAATGCTCTTACAGTGTAACTGCCATCTTTTGTACCCAAAGGGATTGTAAAAGATGCTCTCACATATTGAGTATTTCTTGACTCTGAATCAGATGATTCTAATGAGAATGGGCTAGACTCTTGAGTAAGTTTCAAATAAGGACTTTCAAGTCTTATTCTTAAACTGTCTTGGTCATCTGAGCCAGTATTCTTAACTTGTATTAAAGCATCAACTGTATCACTGCAAGTTGCGGAGATAGGCGATATTGAGAAGCTTTTTATTACAACAGAATCAGCAGGGACTTCTTTATTAACACCTATTTCACGCTGATCACATATTGTTTCTTCTTCATCACGTTCGTAAGCCTTAACAAAGATTGTATACTCATCATTATCATTTGTAGTGTCATCGTCCATCTTTAAATTAAATTCATAAATGCCATCTTTATCTTCATTGATTGTTTTTGAAGCAGATTCGAATGAATCTATTTCTTCATTTGTATCAATGTTGTAAAGGAAAGCTTCTACTATGAATTTTTTGTTTTCATTAGCACGATTTCTTACAACAATCTTAACTGGAATTTCTGCGCCCGGGCTGTAATTATCTCCAGAGTCAGGCGTATCAATTCTTACATCAACGTCACCTACAACACCATTTATGCATGTTGCTGGTTGTACTTCTATTTTGAAGGGTATTGTAATGTAATTTACTAATTCAATTGCTTTTAATTTCAAGTTACCGGAGAATGATGTTATTTCATTACCGCTTGAAATATCTGCTGAAACACGAACTTCGTAAGATTGACCTATATCTAGACTTGAAATGACTGTAGGTTCAAATTTAACCTCAACGTCATTGTCACCATCTTGTAAACCTGATACATCGTGGCTTATGTTTATGTTTGTAAGTTTCATATTTCCTGAGTTTTTTAATGAGAATCTCTTTTCAGGATTGTCTCCTGGAGAGCCTGCAAGTAAAAGTTCAGATGTTCCTACAACAGTCATAACGCCTGCTTGGTTAACAACTACTGAATAAGGAACTGATTTAGTGTTAACTGCGTTTCCAACTTCAACAGCAGTTATTGTTCCTGAGTATGTTCCTGCTGGAGCATTTTCAGGAATTGCAAGTGAGAATGTTACTGCTTGTGCAACGCCATTCACGACATTTGAAACTGTCTGTGTTGCTGGTGCAGATATACTGGTAGAACCTAAAGTTAATGCTGAAGGTGTAACAGAAACCTGTAGTATTGTTGTGGCTGGCAATGTATTTGCTACATTTACAGTAACTGAAACTGTTTGTAACGGATTACCGTTAGCGCCAGTTACTCCATTCATATCTACTTGACCAACTGCCATAACAGTTGAAACAAGCAAAACTGCTAAAATTGCGATTAAAGCTAATAGCTTTTTCATTTTTTTTAACCCCCGAATTGTAATTTGTTTGAAATTGTATTTCAATTTCTAACTTTGTTGCTATTCTATAGTTGTTACTATTTATAAATCTTACGGTATAGTTAGGAATAGGCTTAAATAGGGTTTTTGAGGTTATAATAAGATGAATGAATTTCCTTTATGTCAAAAACGAGTTTTTGAACACACCGAAAATGCAAGGCATTTTCCAGTGATGCAGAAGAAATGGAATAAAAAGCTAAAGAAGTTAGCAATTGTTTATCCTAATGAGAGTTACGGTGGGGCTTATAATCTAGGTGTTTTGATAATCTATAATATAGTTAATTCACGTGATGACTGGATTTGTGAAAGGCGTTTTATTGATGCTGTGGATTTAGCTAGTTTTGATTTAATTGGCTTTTCGTGGCAGTATGAACTTGATTTGTACAATATAATTGATTTAATTGAAAAGAATGAGATTAAAGGTAAAATATTTGCTGGTGGACCTTGTGTTAATAATAATCATAAACCTCTAGATAAGTATGTTAATTTTTTTGTTTTAGGTTCTGTTGAAGATTTACTTGAAAAAATTCTTGATGAATTTGATTCTGCTAACTTTTTGGAAAATATTTCAGCTATTGATGGTGTTTTTGTTCCAGGAATTTCTAAAACTGAAAATTATGCTGTTGTTTCACAGGAAAAAATGAATAATTTTTATCCTTTGTACCAGCCTTTGCCTTTGCGCCTTGATAAGAATTATGTTTTTGGAAATTGTTTTTTATTGGAGGTTGAACGTGGCTGTCCATTTAAATGCAAGTTCTGTCCTTTAGGAGTTCAGGGAATTGTGTATCGCAATCTTGAATTTATTAAAAAAATAATTGATGATGGAATTAAGATTAATAATCGCAAAAAAGTTATTATTTATACTGATTCTTTTACACATCCCAAAAGAAAAGAGATTTTACAATATTTGCTTGATAAAGGTTTAGAATTTTCCGTACCTTCTATAAAGGTTGAATATATGAATGATGAGGTTTTGGAACTGATTAGGAAGGGTGGTCAGAGAACATTGACAATTGCGCCTGAATGCGGTGAAAGTTATAGGATGGGTGTTGGAAAAGATGTGAAAGATTCTGTTTACGAGAATTTTGCTAGAATTGCTTCTCGAATAGGTTTTCGCGAGATTAAAATGTATTTTATTATTGGACTGCCTGGGCAGGATGTTTCTGATTTGGATGAGATGATTGCTTTTGTTTCCAAGATGAAAAAAGCTTTTTCTGGCAAGCTTTATGTTTCTGTAAATCCTTTGATGCCTAAGGCGCGAACTGTTTACGAAAATGTTTCTATGGATAGGAAGAAGATTGAATCGCAGATTAAATATCTTCGCAAGAACATTAAAGTTCGTGTTAAATTTGCAGCTGTTGAAACTTCAATAAAATGCTGGAGAATTGGATTGGGTGGGATTAAATTTAGTTTAGATGAGATTTACAATAAAAGAGAAAAGTTTAGATTAGGAAATGTTAGTTATTCTGATTGATTATCTAATATCCTGCAACAAAACATACCACTCTTTACCTTCTGCTGAATATTGTTCTAAAATTTGTAAGCCTAATTTTTTTGTATGAACATGCAATGAACGGGGATTTTGACTTGAAACTTCAGTTAGTATTAAATCATATTTTGGTTTTAATAATTTAATAAATTCTGTGTGCAATTTTTCTGCAATACCCTTTCCTTTGTAATTTTTACTTATACAAATTTGACCTTCTATACCTATTTTATATTTAGATAAATTTATACCTTGATATTTAAGATTTAAAATTCTATTGATAAAGGGTATTAGTAAAGGAATTTTTTCGGCATGGCACAACCCTAAAGGCATTTCGTATGCAATAATTTTATTGTCTTCTTCAACAACAAGAATGCCAATATCTTTATTTATTTTTTCCAATTGGCTAAGATTTGTTTCCACACTGACAAAACCTTCTTTTTCCTTTTGTCCAGGTGTTAAATTTTTATGTAAATTAGATTCTTGTAACTTTTTTATTTCTATTAAATCTTTTTTTGTGGCTTTTCTAATTTTCATTTTTATTCTTAACAAAATGTCTCCAGATGAACCAGATAATTGCTACGATGAATAAGATAATTATTACAATATCAATTGGATGTGAATATTTCTGAACTAAAGTCCAGTTATCTTGCAGTAAAACACCTGTGTATAATAAAAATGTATTCCAGATTATTCCTCCTAAAAGGGTGTATGTTATAAATTTTTTAAGAGGCATTTTTCCTATGCCTGCGGGAATTGAAATTAGATGTCTTACTACTGGAATAAATCTACTTATGAAAATAGTTTTTGCACCGTGTTTTGAGAACCAATGTTCTGTCCAAACCAATGCCTTTTCATCCATTAAAAAATATTTACCAAAATGTTTTACAAAACGATTACCGCCGTAATAACCCATTGCATATGAAGTTAAAGAACCTATTAATGTCCCCAAAGTTGAAAAGAATATTGCAAGGAACCAAGACATTTTACCATCTGCAATTAAAAAACCTGCGAAAGGCATAACTGCTTCTGAAGGAATTGGAAAAATCATACTTTCCATTGCCATTAAAACAACTAGAGCAGGATAACCGGTTATTTCTAGAAACTTTGTTGCTATTGATGCTATGAATTCTAAGATCATGAGATTTCCGTAGATTATGGATATAAAAAGGTTTTTATAGCGCTTTAGAATTATAATAATATGAAATATGTTCCGAGCCTGATTTTAAGAGTAATATTGTGTTTTATTCCTATAAGTGTTTTTAATTTTGTTCTTGCACCAATTACAATTTATTTGAGTTATTTTATTCTTTGGTTTTTTGGTGCTAGTTTGGCTTTTAATCAAATTTCACTTGGTGAATATAGTTTTGAATTTATTGAAGCATGCATTGCGCCTGCTGCGTTTTATTTGCTCTGGGTTTTAGTTTTACTTGTTAAAGATATTAAATTTAAGACAAGAGTTAAGATGGTTGGTTTAGGATTTTTATTGATGATGGCAATGAATGTTTTGCGAGTTGTTGTTCTTGTTTTAATTGCAAATTATTTCAGCTTTAATTTATTTGAAGCAATTCATCTTGTTTGGTGGAAATTCATGTCTGGAATTTATTTGGCTGGAATCTGGATATTTTTAGTTTGGTATTTTAAAGTAAAATCAATACCTGCGTACGATGATTACAAAGAATTGATGAGATTGA
>CAYHUT010000027.1:0-10082 GCA_964359835.1 Candidatus Woesearchaeota archaeon | reverse complement strand
GTAACTACTCATTGTTTTTCTCCTCGCATGATTGAGCGTAGCGAAATCTGCTTCGCGCGTACCATAGGGACGAAACCCGATGTTTTAGTATAACTTCCCATTTTATTCTCCCTTACCTTTTTGGGTTTCCAAAAATTCTTTGATTCTGTCTGTTAATCCAGGAACATGGCATTCATCTTCAATCTTTTGTATTGTTTTAACAGCAAGCATTTCCTTTTCAGGAGTATCGCCTATTAACCATACAACACCATTTTGTCCAACTGAAATTTTACAGCCAGTTGCATCTTTAATCATGTTAATCATGCTTCCTTGTTTTCCAATTATTCTTGGAACCTTTGATGAAGTAACATTTAACAATCTGCCAGGGCCTAGCTTTCTCAAGCCTGGACCTTTCATTGTTAAGTCAATTATTTTTGCACTTGCAATATTAAAAATTTGAGTAACAACATAGTCGCCAAAATCATAATATTTGCTTAAATCTGCATTATTTTCTACAAATTCAGAAGTTGCATCTCTTAAACTCAAGTTAGCCTCAAATGGCCAGCCTATATCTATTCTCCATCCAGAGAATCCCATTGCAACAACTTTACCAATAACAATATCTCCTCTTCTTGGAAGATATTTTCCACCTAAAGGTATTAATTTAATTAGTCTTCCAGAGATATTAACAATTCCTACTTTAGTAGATATTAATTTATCTCCTTCTCTTATGACGCCTGAGCCAGGTAAAAAATCCATTCCATCTGCGATTTCCTGTCCTGGGACAACAATGTCCTTTTCTTGTACTGCAATTCCTGTCATGCTTGAAAACCTCCAGTTTTCGGCATGCCAAAGTTTGCTTTGCAAACTTTTAGCATTTTTACTTTTCTCCTTAATCGTAATTTTTATTTCTTATTTATTTTTTGTTTTTATTTTTTCAAAACTTTCCTGAAAACATCTTTGCTAATTCTTACAAATTTTCTGTCAGATGTTTTAATAAAAGCTCCGTCTAGTCTTTCAACATCAAATTCTTTTCCAAAGACTTGTTTGAGGGCATTTACACCCATCTTTATTCCTTGTTCAATTGTGATGTTGTCATCATACTCTTTTTCCATAATTGGTCTTAATTGCTCTTCAGCCTCGCCAATTGCAGTTGCTTTATATTGGAAATAAATTCCCGTTACATCTGTCAAATACAATTGTGGACCTTCGTCGTCAACACCAACAAATAAAATTGAAACGCCAAATGGCCTTGCCCCGCCGTATTGTGTAAAAGCCTGTTTCATATTTGCAATCTCTTTTACAAGTGAAATTACATCTATGTTTGAGTCATAAGTTACACGATGCTGTTGTGCCATTAACTGAGCTCTCTCAATTAAAACACGACCATCCATCAAGAAACCTGTTGCGCTTGCTCCGATGTGATCATCAACCTGAAAAACTTTTTCAATTGAAGTTCCAATCATTAATTTTTCAAGTATTCTTTTATCAGCTAATAATAAAACTCCGTCTTTGCAGACCATTCCTAAGGATGTTGTTCCCTGTCTTACTGCTTTTTTAGCATACTCAACCTGCAATAGTCTTCCATCTGGACTAAACATAGTACTGCTTCTATCATAACCCATCATTTGATGGCTCATTGTTGCTTGTGACGCTGTTTGTTGCTGCATTTTTTTCTAGCCTCCTTTATCATCATGCAAGATATCGTGATCTTGCTTTATTTAATAATCCTGAAACGCCAATACTCCTGATAATGGCTTCTTTTTTATTTACTTTTTTAAGACAAACAAATGTTGCCTTGACATAATCAACATATTTATTATTAACCTTGATTATTCCCCTATTATTTTTCCAGTCTTCCATGAAATTAACATTGGCTTTTGCCATACCTATTCTTCCAATTAAGGCTGTCATTTCATTTAATATAGAGTCCTTTATCTCAGAAAAATTCAAATTCGAGCCAATTGCTTCAAAAACCAGATAACGCCTTTTTTCTTTCAAACTCGGCAATATAGGTTTTTGTTTTATAACTTTCATCATGCTGGAAAATCCTTTTGGATTTTCGGCATGCCGAAAAATTTTATTTTTCATCATACAAAATTAAATTATTTCTCCCAATTTCTTATCTCTATACCTAAATAATAAAATAAAGCCTCTTTATAAAGATTTTGATTAGAAATTTACCCTTTACTTGTCTAAAAACCCATGATTTGGTCTATATTGCCTGCTTCCTAAACCGTCATCTTTTTTCTTATATAACCAATATCCAATAATCAAAGCAATAAGTAAAAACAAAAGTATTCCTATCCATATTTTTTGATTTGATTTAGCACTAATAAATATATTCTTCAAACCCTCTCCAATAGCGGCTGCAGAAAAACCCGTTTCATTCAAAGCAGTTTCATTTAAAGGAGATTCACCAATTGAAATATTATTTATATTTGTTGTGGATAAACTGGATTGTTTCATTGCAATTGCAAAATAACTAAATCCAAGAGTATCTGCTTGATAACTATACTTTCCAACTGCCTCGGAAACAAATGTTGTTTTAAGTTCTTCCCATTTATCACTTGCACCATACCTATTCAAAATTAAATCCTCTTTTTTCCCCCGAGAATCAACAAAACTTTTATCAACATTAAAATAAATAACAGCCTTGCTCAAATCAGTATTAAGTAAATTTACTTTAGCAACTTCAAAATATGAATAAACATTATCTAGTTCTCGCAAAACATCTTTTGGTTTTGCTTTCAACTGTCTTACAATTAATTGAACAGCACTTAATGCTCTATTTGGAGTAATTGAAATCTTTTGAACAACAAATTCAGGTTTATTTGTTACAATTTCATAACTTTGCCCAGATATCATTGAACTCCAGCTTCCAGTCACAGCTGCAACATTGTTTGTATCTCCCCCGCCTCCTCCACCGCCTCCAGCACCAGCATCACCTGCAACACTTCCTCCAGTGGCAGATGTTGTAAGAGTATTGGTAGCAGTACTAGAATTGCAATTTCCTGCTTGGTCACAGAATATTATACGATAATAATAAAGTGTACTTGCAGTTAAACTTGAAAGAGTGTGTGAATGCACTGTTGCAAAAGAATTGTTTGTTGAATTTGTTCCTAATAAAGTTAATATTCCATAATTAATTGTAACATTTGTGCTTTCATTTGTATGATACGTTATTGTTGCGCTTGTTGAAGTTACAGAAGATGAAATATTTCCAGTTACATTCAATAAAGGGATTACAGTATCTTTAAAAAAAGTAATTGTACTTGAACTAATCGAATTATTAAACAAATCACTTGCATTAAATCTTAGGGTATAATTTCCATCATAAACATCTGAAATATTAAAAGTATAATTAAAAGCCGAGGCAGTAGTATTGCTCATCCTATACCAGCTTGAATTAGTTAAAGAGTTTTCCCATCTAAAAAAAACAGCAGTTGAATTAACACCAATATTTGCATCAGTTACATCAATATTAACTGAAAAATTGCTTTTAAAATAACTTCCAGAGCTTGGAGAATTTACAGAAATCGAAGGAGCAGTTAAATCAACACTTATCCCAACAATACTATAATTTAAATTATTAATAGAATCATTTGCATATGCTGTCAAATTATAACTTCCAGAACTTAAATTAATAAATGTTGGAACGCTATAACTTTGATTGGCAGTCCCATTAAAAAACCAAACACTTGTTGCATCAGAATTATTAGTTATATTCACATAAATATTATAAGTAAATGTTGAACTTACAGGCTGTGTAAATGCAACATAAGGCTGAATTGAATCAACTGTAAAATTAATATTTGTTGAATTGCTTAATTGAGAATTATTTGAATAAGCGATAAACTGATTAAATCCCTCTGAAAAATTATAATAACCCGAAGCAGTATAGGTTATATTTGTTGTCCCATTATAAAACCAAACATTATCAGCACCTACACTAGATAAATTTACAAGAACATTTCTTGAATTATAAGTTGTATTCTCTGGTTTTACAATATCTAAATTTAAAATCTGCAAGACTGAAAAATTTACATTTGTAACATTCAAATTTCCTTTTGTGTCATTTGCATAAATATATAATCGATGATTTCCATACGATAAATTAAAAGTAGTATTTCCATTTAAGGTATAATTTGTACCATTATCCAGATTATACCAGACAGACTGAAGCATAACATCTGAAGCAGAATAATTCAAACTTAATGATTGATTTATGTAATAAGTAATATTTCTAGGAGCTGATAAATTTAAGGCTGGATTCAGCACATCAATTGAAATTAAAGCTGGAAAAATTAAAATTCTTGAATAATTAAAACCAGTTGCAGAATCATAAATTGTTTTTCCAGTATTATTTAAAGCATACAAACTTTCATTAACTCTTAAAAATCTGCCAGATTCAGCTTTTTTATATTGTTGTAATAATAAAATAGCTCCAGAAACTTCTGGCGTTGCCATTGATGTTCCTGACCTTGTTTCTGTTGAACCTGATTTTGAAGTTGAAACAACAGAAGAACCAATTGCAAATAAATCTGTTAAATTTCCACGATCAGCATAAGACGCAATTGAATCGCTTTTATCAACAGCTGAAACAGCAGTTGCATTTTCAACACACGCGGGCTCAGCTATCTGAGTGCTACGGCCAACACCATCATTATTGTTTCCATTTCCCGCTGCAATAACAACAGAGATATTTACAGCAGTTGCATTGTTTATTGAACTTGTGAAACTCGAAGTGCTGTCACAATAACTACTATACAAATCCGCACCAATACTAATACTAATTACACTGATATTATACACTGTCCTATTTGAGATGCACCAATCTAATCCAGATAACATTGCAGAACCTGAACAAGAACCTGCAGCATTACAAACTTTCATCATAATAATGTTTGATCCTGTCGCAATTCCAGTATTGTCAGAAGCATTTGAAGCAATTATTCCAGAAACATGAGTACCATGTCCGTGATCATCATAAGGATCTGCATCTGAATTAACATAATCATAACCATCAATTACTCTTCCACAATTCCCAGCAGAAAAAGAACCTGAAACACAACCCCCTAAATTTGCATGAGAATAATTTACGCCAGTATCAAGAATACACGCAGTTTGACCCTTGCCAGTTAAATTCAAGCCATTTGCAACTAAAGGCCAGACAGTTGTTGCATTTACTAACCCTTTTACATTAGATAAAGAAATTTTGTAAGTTTTATCAAAATAAACAGCTTCAACATTATTATCATCAATTAATTTTTCAACATCTTCTAAGCTTACATTTCCAGCAAACCAATTAAAGCTTGAATATTCATATTTTGATTTAAAATTAGATTCTGCTTTTATTTGAGCCTTATTATTAACACCCTCTTTTAATTTTATAATAACTGAAATCTCTTCCTGTGAATCACTTTGCATGATAAATTTGCCATTTGCCTTTTTCTCATTTAACTTATTTAAAATCTCTTTATCAACTTTAGCAGCCTCGACAGCAATCAAACTAACTAAGAAAATTAAGATTATAACCAACACCAATTTTTTATTCATTACTATTCAACATCACTCTTCATTTAAAAACTTTTCTTAGGGGATTAGAGAGATTGAGCAAAGCGAATATCTCTCGTCTTACTCAATTTTCTACAGAAAATTGAGGGGAAAGGGATTTGAACCCTCGAAGGCACTAAGCCAACAGATTTTGAGTCTGTCCCATTTGACCGCTTTGGTATCCCCTCAGAATTTGAATTCTAAAGAGGTTTAAAAACTTAACGATTTAGAAGAATCAAATCCTCTTTACTCTAACATCATAGCCTTTCTTCATATTATCTCTGTAAAGCAAAATAAGAGATTTATAGTTTTTATTCAAATGAGACAATCTAAACAATTTACCTTTCTTCAAGACTAAAGGATCAACATAACGACCTTTAGGATTTACCTTGAAAGTATGATTATGCTCGCAGCTATCTTCATTGGCAAATTCTTCCAAACTTGCGAGATAACTTCTTAAAACATAATTATCTGATTTCTTAATTTTATCAATTAATTCATTATCAGTTCTTAAAAAATCACTTTCATCAATAACACTTTTTTTTAAGGCCATTTTTAAAATATCCGAAGCAACAACATACAATGCAGTTTCATAAGCATTCTCCCAAACTAGTTCATTCATCGATTTGAAACCCATTGCAAAATGAAGTGCAGCTATTTCATCATTAAAAATAAATTTTCCTTTTACAATTTTAATATTAGAAATAAATTTTCTAAAATCCATTCTTAATTCTAGTGAATCACGCAAAAAATAATCCAATCTATCTGCACAAAGATCAGGCGCAGGCTGTTCAAGTAATTTAAAATTTTTATCATCAAAAAATCTTTCTAGTTTAAATCCATGCTTTTTCAATATCTCTAAAACACCTGAATCAGCAAGTATTTTCTTGTGAATTTTCTCATGATAACTTTCCTTGCCCTCTGAAAAAACAAAATCAGCAACATGTGAAAATGCAGTATGCGGCAAATCATGTAATAAACCTGCTATCTGTTCCTCACGTGAAGCTTTGAATTTCCTTAATAAAAAATAAACACCTAAGCAATGTTCATATCTTGTTATCTTTCTTTCTTTTAAAATGTAAGAAGTTATGCCCGCCTGCTTAACTCCTTTTAATCTCTGAAAAGCTTTGGTATTTATTATCTCTAAAACCGCTTTATCAGTTATTTTCTGTTTTCCATAAATTGCATCATTGACTATCATAAAACTAGTAAAATCTTCATTTATATAAAACATAGTGGTGATAATCCTCTCCCCCAGAAACATATATAAACAACAAATCTAGCAAAAACAGATGGACAAAGTCAAGAAGATTCTTTATCGTGAAGGCCGTTTCTATTTCTGGTCTAAGAAAGATTTGCAGACAGATTTAGGAGTAATCAAGGAAGCAGATTTGAAAAAAGCAAAATCCTCAATTAAGACTCATCTGGGAAAAGAATTCAAGGTTCTAGAGCCAAATTTTCTGGACATAATAAGGAAAATAAAGCGTGGTCCGCAAATAATCACAAAAAAAGATATTGGTTTTATAATAACTGAAACAGGAATCAGCAAAACTTCAACAGTCCTAGATTCAGGCACTGGCTCAGGTTATCTTGCATTCTTCTTATCACAATATGCAAAAAAAGTAATTAGTTATGAAAAACGTGAAGATTTTTACAAAATTGCCATTGAAAATCAAAAATTCATGGCTCTAAAAAACCTTGAAATTAAAAACAAAGATATATATCAAGGAATAACTGAAAAGGATTTGGATGTAATTATTCTAGATTTGCCAGAACCATTCAGAGCAGTTGAACATTGCTATAAAGCATTGAAAGAAGGCGGTTATTTATTAGCTTATTTGCCAACAATCCCCCAAGTTGAATCATTTATGCACGAAGCAAAAAAGAAATTCACAGTTATCAAAGTCACAGAATTAATTGAAAGGAATTGGACAGTTGACGGTCAAGTAGTTCGCCCAGAAACCCAAATGCTCGGTCACACTGCATTCTTATGCCTTGTTAGAAAAATATAATAAATACATTTAAAAATGAAAATAATTCTAAAGAGATATGGCATTCGAAGAACTTGAAAAGAATAGAATGAAGGCTTATATTTCCAAAGTATCAATTGAATATATCCAAGAAACAATTAAAAAAAATAATTTAAAGAAAGTTTTGGAAATTGGAACGTGCTATGGCTATTCTGCTTTAAAATTATCAACAGTTGCTCAATCAGTTACGACAATAGAAAAAGATCACGAATCAGTTGAAATTGCAGGAAAAAATTTTAAAAAATACAAAAAAGATAATATTAAGATTATTGAGGGAATGGCAATACCCATTCTAAAACAATTGCAGAAAAAAGGAGAAAAGTTTGATTTGATTTTAATTGATGCAATGAAAAAAGAATATAAAGAATATTTAATCTTGGGTATGAAACTAATGGATAAAGGTTTTATTTATGCAGATAATACCCTATCTCACAAAGAAAGATTAGAAGACTTTTTTAAATATTTAAATAAATCAAAACTTAATTGGAAAGAATTAAACATAGACAAAGGCCTTGTAGAAATCACAAAAGAACACACCAACCATGCACTAAAGTGCATGGTTTGAAAAGGTGTGTTCTTTTGGGATGTCGAAAACAGAAAACATTCATCCACACACTAAAGTGTGTGGTTTTCTGTTTTCCAACATAAGAGTTAAAATTTAAGATATCTCGATAAATTGACAATATTAGATGAATAGATACATTTAAAAATAAAAATCATTCTAAACGTATATGGAAAAAGATTATGCAGGAATGAAAGTAGAAACTTCTAAAACAGCTAAGAATCAAAATCACTTCGAGAGTATAGTTCCCGATACAAGCATTTTAGTTGAGGGCATTCTCTCAGAAAGATTACAAAAAGAATTCAAGACAGATAAATTAATAATAGCAATTGCTTCATTAAATGAATTAGAACATCAAGCCAATTTAGGTTTATCAACAGGCTTCTTAGGTTTAGAAGAGATAAAAAAATTAAAACTTTTATCAGACACAGGTTTATTTGAAATTGCTTACAGTGGAAAAAAACCAGACATCCAGCAAATCAAGCACGCTCATCTTGGCGAAATTGATGATATGATAAGAGAACTTGCATATGAATTAGATGCAACTTTAATCACAGGAGATAAAATCCAATTTAAAGTGGCAGAGGCACGCTCAATTAAAGTTTTATACATCCCTCCAAGAAAAACATCGACTAAAAAATTAAAACTTGAAAATTATTTTGATGAAACAACAATGTCAGTTCATCTAAAAGAGGCAGTTTCACCCTATGCAAAAAAAGGTATACCTGGAAATTGGCAGTTTGTAAAATTAAGTGAAGATTTACTAGAGCAAGATTTAATTCAAGATATCTCAACTGAAATTATAGAAGAAGCAAAAAGGAGAAAAGATTCTTACATTGAAATAGAGCGTGAGGGCTCAACAATAATTCAGCTAGGCAGGTACAGAATTGTAATTACAAGGCCTCCCCTTTCAGATGGTTGGGAAATTACCGCAGTCAGACCAGTAAAAAAATTAGATTTGGAAGATTATCATATTTCAGAAAAATTAATGCAAAGAATTGCAATTCAAGCAGAAGGAGTTTTAGTAGCAGGTGCGCCTGGAATGGGTAAAACAACATTTGCTTCAGCTTTAGCAATCTTCTACGCTAATCAAAATAAAATTGTAAAAACAATTGAAGCTCCGAGAGATTTACAACTTCCAGACAATGTAACACAATACGCAATCTCGCATTCAACACCTCAGGAAATTCACGATTTATTATTACTAACAAGACCAGACTACACAATCTTTGATGAAATGAGAAACACAAAAGATTTCTTGCTGTTTACAGATTTGAGATTAGCAGGAGTAGGCATGGTGGGAGTTATTCACGCAACAAAAGCAATTGATGCAATTCAAAGATTCGTTGGTCGTATAGAGTTGGGAGTAATTCCCCATGTAATTGACACAGTTGTTTTCATAAAAAATGGACAAATTGATCGCATATTAAGTTTGAACATGATTGTAAAAGTTCCAGCAGGTATGACTGAAGCTGATCTCGCGCGCCCAGTTGTGGTTATAACTGATTTTGAAACTGAAAAATTAGAATTTGAAATTTACAGTTATGGCGAAGAAACAGTTGTTGTTCCAGTTGCCGAGCAATCAAATAGTTATGATCCAATGCATGCAATGGCAGCTAGACAACTTGAATCTGAATTAAAAAACTATGCTTCAAATGTAAAAGTAAATATGCTTGGCGGAAATAAAATTGAAGTTTATTTGCCTAAAGATGAAATTGGGCAATTTATAGGAAAAGAAGGCTCTAACATAGAAAAAGTAGAAAAAAAATTGGGATTCAGAATTGATGTAAAAGAACTAACAGAAAAAATAACCAGTTCCGGTTCAGAAGATAAAGAATCAATTCAATTTCAAATAGAAGAAAGCAAGAACGCAATTATATTAAGAACTAGTCAAAGATACGCCGAACAACAAGCAGAAATCTACGAATGGGGCGATGCTCTGGCGCGCAAAATTA
>CAYHUT010000026.1:0-10237 GCA_964359835.1 Candidatus Woesearchaeota archaeon | reverse complement strand
AAATGGCAATACTATCTGTTTCAGTATCTGAAGAATTAAAACATGAAATGGACTGCATGGAAGAAGTAAATTGGTCAGCTGTTGCAAGAAGATCTTTTGAAGAAAAGATAAAGCAAATAAAGTTATTAAATGACATAACTTCTAGATCTAAGCTTACTGAAAAAGATGCTTTAGAGATAGGTAAAAAAATAAATAAGGCAGTATCAAAAAAATTCATGGAGATGAAGTAATGCAGATTGTCATTGACGCAAATATTATAATCTCAATATTAATAAAACCCGGCAAACCAATTGAAGTTGTATTTAACGACAATTTAAAGATATTTGCACCTGAGTTATTATTAAAAGAATTAGAAAATAACAAACCAACTATTCTAGAAAAATCCTTGCTTAATAAAGAAGATATAGATAATTTATTTGAGATATTAAAACAAAGAATAAAATTCATTCCAGAAAAAGATTTTATTAGCTACAGGGAAGAGGCATTGCAAATATGTCCTGACAAAAAAGATGTTGAATATTTTGCATTGGCTTTAAAATTAAAGTCTCCAATTTGGAGCAATGAAAAAGGATTAAAAAAACAAAATATAATAGAAGTGTATGCAACGCATGAATTAATCAAATTATTAGGATAAACTATGAAAAACAAAAATTGTGAAGAATACTTATTACTAACAGATATGTTGGAAGAGGTTAATTGGGCTATCGAGGGCAGCTGCAATGATATTGATTGTGATAAATATACTTACAAGAATCTTCTCAAGAAGAAATATAAGCCTGTTTTGGAACATAATTTTTCTTGTATGCCCCATTTAAAGACACAAAAAGAAGCACTTTTAAGATTATTGTCAATGAGTAAATTTAGAAGATTTAGATATGAAAAATGCGAGGTTTGTAAAAAAAAACAGCTAGATAACTTAAGCGAGGATTATATTATAGTAAGTTTTACAAGACCTTCAAAAATCGGATTTGAATATAAAGGAATAAGTGTCCATAAAAAATGTTCAAAGAAGGTTAAAAATATTGAAGGCTGGAAAAAGGGATTTTGATAAAATATTAATTACATCAATTCTCGTTTAATAATTTTATGTGCATTATTAATTTCTTTGAATTTCTCAACATCACCGCCATCAGCATCAGGATGGTGTTTCTTTGCAAGTTCTTTATATGCTTTATCAATTACTGTTATATCATCAACATTATGTTCAAGTCCTAGAGTAATACGAGCTTCTTTACGTTTTTTTGCAACATCTTTGCCCTCACTAAATTCAAGTACAAATTCCTCAGAAGTAATTCTCCCTTCAACTAAATCGGTTACAGCAAGATCAATTACTTTGAAAACAACATACATATTTTCAACATATTTGCCCATAGAATTATGGCTGTAATGCAAACGATGTTCGTCATAATACCATGTAGCTGTTGCAGGTGATTTTTTCATCCCATTTGGTTCAATATCAATCTCAACATCATCAGCAGTAAGATCAATTCTTTTTAAACTTGTAATAATATTATTAACATATTGTTGAGCTCTCCTGCTAAAAGAATCTTTTATAGTAATTGCTTCAAATTCATGTCCTTTAATTTTTATTTTAACCATAGTTGCTCACAACAAGTTTTTTTTTACAAACAAAAAAATCCATTAAGAATTTTTTATTTAAACGGGATAAGTCTCTTATTTATAAATGTTGACAATTAGAAAGGTTTAAATCCAATAAATATATTATAAACCTATGAAAACAATAAAATATTCTCCCGCTTTGCTTGTCGATTTCAATAAACTTCTAATAGATTTCAAATGTTTTATGTCATTTAATTTAATTCATGGAGATCAGGGTGTTGATATCAAGTATAAAGCTAAAATGGTTGAACTTATTAAATATTCTCTTAAGAATTGTGCAATTTTAGCAGATTTGTTTAAGGAGCCTTTATTATCTCATGAAAAGGAAAATAAACAGATATTAATAAAGAATTTTGTAAATATATTGACTTTTTGTAAAAACTATTTAGATTATGCCGGACCAATATTACAAAAAAGCAGGGCAGATATCTATCAAGGAAGATATAAAGATTTAGAAAAACATTATAAAGAATTTTCTGTTAAGTATAATATTTAAGAATCTTTTATTTATCCAATAAATCAATTTCAATATTAATTCCCTTGGGTAAAGGAACTCTCATAATTAATCTTAATGCTCTATCATCAACGCCAACATCAAGTAATTTTTTATGAATTCTCATCTCATAATTATCAAAACTTGCTTTTCCATCACCGCAAGGGCTTTTTCTTGTTGTGACTCTTAATCTTTTAGTTGGCAATGAAATTGGACCTTTAACTTCAGTTCCTGTTTTCTTTGCTATATCCATGATAGCTGTAACTACTTCATTAACTACACCAATATCAGCACTTGCTAATTTAATTCTTGCTTTTTGCATATCAACTTGGTAAAATCAAGGGTTTTTAAACCTTACGAAAGTTCTAAAAACTTTCGGAGGCCTCAAAAACAATTTTTTTGAAGCTTACTAAAATAGATAAATACCTACTTAATCTTAAAAGAACTTCAATTTGTTAATAACTTCTTCTAAATTCATTTTTCCGTTAATAATATTATTTGTGCCCGCAATAATATACTTCTCTCTATCAGCAGAATTTAATTTGGAGAAATTATCCATAACAACTAAAGGAGTATATCTATTAAGAAGAGAATGCCTGCCTTGTTTTATTCTGTCTATAAAATACAAGCTAATTTTAGAACAGTCATATGGATAGCATTGATTTGCATCTTCATTTTTGCAGGATTTCAAAGCTACTTTAAAATAATCATCAATATCATCTCCAACAGTTAAATGAGAACCAGCAACAATTAATTCATATTTATTCTTTTCAAGTTCAATAATTGCTTTAGCAGCATCATCAGTAACATTCAAATCAAATCCATTTTTTTTAAGTTGTTTTATTAAAGAAGATTCATAATCTGTATATACAGAAACCCATGCTGTTTTAACTTTCTTGCCGAATATCATCACCATTCAATATAAAAGTTGTTTATATATTTAATTAAGATAGAAAATAGAAATTAAAAAAAGAAAAGATTGGGATTAAACCCAATTACTTTTTGACTAGATCCATACACATACCAGCAGCAACGGTTTGACCTGCATCTCTAATTGCGAATCTGGACATCTGCGGTATTTCTTTGTATCTTTCAATTACAAGCGGCTTTGTAGGTTTAACCTGAACAATAGCAGCATCTCCATTCTTTAACATGTCTGGATTTTCTTGTAATACTTCTCCAGTTGCTGGATTAAGTTTCTTTACAAGTTTTATGATTTGACATGCTACTTGAGAGGTGTGTATGTGGAAAACAGGCGTGTAACCAACAGTCATGACACTCGGATGGTTCAAAACAACAATCTGTGCTGTGAACTCAGATACTACAGTTGGAGGGCTGTCTGCTTTACCCAAAACATCTCCTCTTGCAATATCTTTTTTATCAATGCCTTTGACTGAGAAACCTACGTTGTCCCCAGGTACTGCTTCTTGAATTGCTTCATGATGCATCTCAATGGATTTAACTTCACCAGTAACTCCTTTTCCTTCTCTGCCGGGGGTTACTATAATTTTATCTCCAACCTTCATTATTCCCGTTTCAACTCTACCAACTGGAACAACACCAATACCAGTAATGCTATAAACATCCTGGATTGGAAGTCTCAATGGTAAGTTTGTCGGTTTTTCTGGTTCTTTGAATAAGTCTAATTGTTCCGCCAAAGTTGGTCCTGTATACCAAGCCATTTTCTCTGATTTTTTACAAACATTATCTCCTAAGTAACTTGCTACCGGGATAAATTGTATATTTTCAATTTTGTAGCCAACTGATTTCAATAAATTTGAAACCTGTGTTTTAACCTCTTCAAATTTAGCTTGACCGTAGTTTACAACATCCATTTTATTTACAAGAACAGCTAATTGCATAACGCCGAATGTTCTTAATAAGAATGCATGTTCTTTTGTTTGGGCCATGACACCATCTGAAGCAGCAACAACTAATACCCCAATATCTGCCTGTGAGGCTCCTGTAATCATATTTTTGATGAAGTCTCTGTGACCTGGTGCATCAATAACAGTGTATTCAAATTTTTTTGATACAAACTTCTTATGGGATAAGTCAATTGTAACTCCTCTCTCTTGTTCTTCTTTCAAGTTGTCCATAACAAATGCGAATTCGAAGCCAACTTTTCCCAAACCCTGAGCAGTTTCTTTCAACTTTCTCATAGCTTGCTCGTCAATATTTCCTGAGTCGTAGAATAATCTACCTACTGTGGTACTTTTACCATGGTCAACGTGACCTACAAATACAATATTTATATGTGGTTTTTCTTTTGCCATATTTGTGATTTCCCCCTAAATTTTGATTTTAGGATTTTTATATTTTATACTAGTCTTTGAAATTAACTAATAGTTTATAAAAGTTTTGGTTGTGTCAAGGACAAAAGTCCTTGATCATGCTGGAAGACATGCAGTATTCGGCATGCCAAAAACCCCTGTGGTTTTCAAATATCCCAAACACAAGTGTTTGTGATTTGTACTAGAAAATCAGTTCTAAAAAGTGATGAAAACAATTAAATCTGCCTTTTTTGGAAAACTTTTCAATTATTCTTTATATAGGTTTATTAATTCAAAATTAAATAACCAATAAAACAAAAGATTTAAATAAAAGTATGCACACCAAATGCATATGAAATACACACAAGGTAAAAAAATGGAAAATATAATCTCAGCAAGGATTGAGCTTTCAGAATATGCAAATAAAGTATTGAATATGATTAAAATAAAATTTAATCTGCATGATAAGTCTGAAGCAATAAACAAATTTATAGATTTATATGGAGAAGATGTTGTTGAAAAAGAAGCTTCTGATGAATATGCTGCTAAAATAATCAGTCTTGTCAATAACCATATGAAAAAATATCCAAACAGAAGAATGACATTGCAGGAATTAGATAAATTAGGTAGTGAGTAATATGTTTGAATTTGATTTGGAAGACAAACTAAAGTTCATTTTAAAGAAACTGGCTAAAAAGGATAAGAAAAAATTTGAAATAATAAATAAAAAAATGAAAGAGATATCATTTTCTACACCTGAATCAATTCAGCATTACAAAAATCTTAAATATGATTTAAAAGAATTAAAGCGTGTTCACATTGATTCTAATTTTGTTTTGACATTCAAAGTGGATATTAAAAATAATTTTATTCTTTTTGTAGATTTAGACCATCACGATAATATCTATAAGAAGTAACTAGATTCTATTAAATAAGTTATAATTATTATCGCATATCCTTGTAAAGAGTTGGGCATTATCGAGTTTATCTCGTTTATTAAATATATTTAATTTTTTAGTGGAATAAGTAAAATCATCAATTGGTTTCAATCTTTGTTCTAAATTAGAAGGTTGTTCATCCATATTTATTTGTTGAATCTGCCTAAAGATATGTACAGCATAACCCATTAAACCGAGGCCGCCTGCAGCCATTAATCCAAGTTCTACTTTTAAAAGTGTAGGATTTAATACATAACTAGAAACAGTCCAATACATTTCTTTAAAGTCTGCCATAATAAGTAAGGTATTAGAAAAATTATATTAAGGTATCGATTTATTTCACCAAAACATTTAAATACAAGTTAATATCTATTATATATTAATTGATAACGATTAGGAACGAATTAATAACCCATGAAAAAACATCAGCCACAGCAATTAGAGCACTCACCCACATTGAATACCATTTTAATGGTTGAAAAAACATTGAGGGATATGCCCCGAGGCGCAATGACCATTGCTGAACTGAAACGAACATTGCCAAGAAAAGTAAATCACAATATGTTAAAAATAGTTCTAGATTATTTGGATAAAAGCAAAAAAATAGATATAACTATTAATGGAATAAACTGGATTAAAGAATAATTACTTTTTCCAAAATTTCTCATAAAACTTTATAAATCTAAGATCCAATAAATTTATTAAGATGGAAACCGTAACTGAGTACATGCCTAAACATACAGATAATATGTTAAACAACTTAATTAAATCAGTAACTAAACTTGAAAAAGAGATGAGAATATTGAAACATAGGAAAAAAATAAGAATACTCGGCGTTACGGAAGAAGTCCTTGCAAAGGAGTGGGATAATGAATTTGACGAACGCTGGAACAAGATATGAACAAAGAGATATTGTTTTAATCCCTTTCCCATTCTCAGATTTATCTTTTGTAAAACAAAGACCTTCTTTAATAATCTCTAATGAAGAATTCAAAGGAAATGATTTAATTTGTTGCTTAATTACAAGTAATTCTCTTGAAACAACAAATAGTATTAACATAACTGAAACAGATATGGAAGAAGGTAAATTATATTATAAAAGCAGAATAAAACCTGGAAGAATTTTCACAATATCCAAAGATAGAGTAATTAAAAGCATTGCAAAATTAAATATGGAAAAATATAACGAAGTTAAAAAAGAAATTGAAAAAATAATAAAAGAAAATTAAGCCCCTAAGCTTAATCCTTTTCTTGTTCTAATCTGTTGAATTACTTTCGCCTGTAAGTCAACTGGAACTTTTTCAAACATCTGATCTACGATGTAAAAGTTACCGCGTCCACCAGTTGCACTTCTCAATAAAGAAGTTAAGCCAATCATTTCAGCCACTGGCAATTTGGCCTTTACAGTAACACTGCCTTCCTCTTGAACCATCTCAAGAAGTTGACCGCGTTTATTTGCGACTAATTTAGAAATTTCACCCATGCATTCCATTGGGGCATCAATCTGTAAAATCTGAACTGGTTCAAACATAATTGCGCTTCCTAATGCCATTGCTTCTCTAATAGCATCTCTTACAGCAGGTAAAACCTGTGCTGGACCACGATGGATTGAATCTTCATGTAATTTACAATCATGCACTAAAACAAGAATATTAATTCCCGGCTCTCTTGCTAATGGGCCTGCTTCCATTACTTGCTCAAACCCTTCTAAAATTAATTCCATTACTTCGCCAATATGGACAACTCCTCTAGAGGCATCAACAAGCATGTTGCCTTTGTAACAAGATTGATATTTTCTCGCTTCTTTTGAATCAACACCACATTCAATGATTTTTTGGAAAGTGGTTTCATCTTTCTTCCTAAAGTGTCCTTCAGTAATATCTCCATTTTTAATTGCCTCTGCTAATTTTTCAGGCATTGGCTCAACAGTAATGTAAAATTTGTTGTGTTTATTTGGAGATTTTCCCTCGACTTCAGGACTTTTCTTCATTATAGTTTCTCTATAAACAACAATTGGATCTGAAGTTTTAATCTCAACATGTTTTTCAGTTTTAATTCTATTTTCAACAATCTCTAAGTGTAATTCTCCCATACCACTCATTAAAGATTCACCAGTTTCCTCGTTAATCTTGATGTGAATAGATGGATCTTCCTTTGAAACAGTTTTTAAAACTTCAATAACTTTTGGTAAATCCTGTGCTCTGACTGGTGAAATTGCTTTAGTGATAACCGGTTCAAAAATATGTTTTAATTCTTCAAATGCTTGTTCTGGTTCTTCTGTTAAAGTTTCTCCAGCAGCACCATCAACACCCATTAATCCTAAAACATTTCCGGCAACAATCTCATCAGTTTGAACTGGTTTAATTCCTTGATAAACAAGAACCTGCTGAACTTTTGCATATCTCTTTGCATTGTTCAAGTAAATCTGCATACCGTTCTTTATTGTTCCTGAGAATAAACGACCAGCTGCAATCTCTCTCTGTGATTTTAAATCAACTAAAACTCTTGTGATGCAGAAAGCAACTTTTCCAGTTGGGTTGCAAGTCATTAAATCCTTACCTAGTTGTGAATCTAAATCACCGTGCCAGATTTTTGGGATTCTATAAATTTGAGCTTCTGATGGTGTGGGTAAATGCTTGATAACCATGTCTAAAATAACTTCATTTAATGGAGCATTATCCCAAACCCATTTGTCTCTTTCATCTTGAGGTAAATTATAAATATTCATAATCTGTTTAAAATTAACGCCTTTCTTTTGCATGTAAGGCAATGACATCGCCCAATTATCTCTTGCAGAACCAAAAGCAACACTGCCCTCTTGAATACTTACTTTCCATTTTTGTTTGTATTCTAGTTCAGCCATTCTTTCAACTAACTGATTAAATTCTGTAATAATCTCAACAAATCTAGCCTGCATCTGTTCAGGTGTGTAACACATTTCTTTGATTAATCTGTCAACTTTATTAATGAATAAAACAGGTTTTACTCTTTCTCTAATAGCTTGTTTTAAAACATTCTCAGTCTGTGGCATGATGCCTTCAGATGCACAAACTAAAACAACTGTACCATCAATAGCCCTCATAGCTCTTGTAACATTGCCGCCAAAATCAACGTGCCCTGGTGTATCAATTAAATTAATTAAATAATCATGATCTTGAAACTTATGAATCATTGAAACATTAGCTGAATCAACTGTCAATAATCTTTCCTGCTCATCAGCATGCTGCCAAGTTGCCATGCCTTTGTCTAAATCACCAGCATTTTTCTCACTCATCATACCTGCTGCTGCCAATAAATTATCTGTGAAAGCTGTTTTACCGTGATGAATATGCGCGCTTGTGCAAACATTTCTAACATATCTAGTGTCCTTAGTAATTCGCCTTACTTGTTCAATCATATCCTCTGCCATACTAAAAAATTCCTCCCTGAATTTTTGGTATCCCAAACACTAAAAAATCGTCTTGCGATTTTTGGTGCGCCGAAAAGCTCTTGCTTTTCCAGCGAATGCTTTTTGCATTTTTTAGGATTTTCGTTGAATTTAATCTCCTTTTATTATCTCGTTGGTGTAATTGGATGATTTATAAAAGTTTCTATGGCTAAAGGTGAAGTTTTTAAACTCTTGATTGGAGATAGCTTTATTAATTTTACTACCTTTTAAACAATAACTTTAAAGAAGCGGGGGGAGTCAAAATGGAAAAAAATACTTTATTTGGAAAAATTAAAGACAAAGTTGGTTTGACTGTAAGCTGTGGGGATTGTTCATGCGGTAGTTGTGGCATGTGTGATTGTGGCAGTTGCGGAAGTTGTAGCTGTGGAGATTGCATAGACCCTAGTTCATCTAGCTCAAAATGGTTTTAGATAATAAATCTAAGAGTTATATCTTAAACCCTTTTTTATATATTAAAAAATTTAAAGATTATTCTATTTTATATGTGCCCTATAAACATCAAATAAAGATAATAAAAGATGATTTTTTTAATGGTGATGAAAAGGAATTAATAAAAGATAAGATACTTGTTCATAAAGATTATAAAACTAATTTTTTAAATTTTTACAGAAATAATATGTCATCACCATTTTTGGATTTAATGTATATAATCACAACAGATTCTTGTAATTTTAGATGCCCTTATTGTTTTATAGAAAACAATTATGATGATGAAAAAAGAAAGAATATGACTTGGGAGATTGCAAAAAAGGGTATTGATTATTTTTTTTTAGAAGCAAAATCAGAAAATCCGAGAATTGTATTCTATGGCGGTGAACCAACCCTTAATGAAGAAGTGCTTTTGCAAAGTATTGATTATATAAGAGAAAAAAGTAAAAGTACTCAGATTTCAATAAATACAAATGGTTCAATTTATTCAGAGAAATTAGCATTCTGTTTTAAAAAAAATAAAGTTACTCTTGTAATTTCAGTTGATGGTTTTGAGCCAATACACAATAAAACAAGGATAGATTCTAATTTTAAAGGCATGTATGAAGTTGTTAAAAAAAACATTGATAAGTACGGCCAAGAAGGAATCAATATTTCATTTTCAATCACATTGAATAAATATAATGCTCCTTATCTTCCAGTTATTGCAAAATGGGTAGTAAAAGAATTCCCTAAGGTAAAATCTGTGGGTTTTAATTTGCCCTCCCAAAATGTCAAAGGCAATTCTCTATTTGTGGACCCTGAATACTGCGCAATTCAATTATATAATGCATTTAGAATATTCAGAAAATATGGAATTTATGAAGATAGGGTTATGAGAAGGTTGGATAAAATAGTAGAAGAAAAAATTTATATGAAAGATTGTGCTGGATGCGGCAATCAGATGGTATTATTGCCTGATGGTTTAGTTGGGCCTTGTCATGGATTTATGGGCATGAAAAAAGATTTTTTAAATAATATAAATAATTTTAATTTT
>CAYHUT010000025.1:0-10344 GCA_964359835.1 Candidatus Woesearchaeota archaeon | reverse complement strand
AGCATAACATATCTGTCCTTGCTTCCTTTGCCCTGAACAACTTTTATTCTCTCATTCTCAAAGTCCACATCCTGCTTTTTTACATTACATACTTCACTGACTCTCAGGCCGCAGCATAATCCAAGAAGAGAGCCAATAAAGACATCAGTCTCTTCCATGCAGCCGAATATCTGCAATAATTGTTTCTTATTCAAAACATTAGGCAATCTTCTCTCCTTTTCCTTAACAGCTCTTATATTGACCATTTTCTTCACATCTCCCTTATCAATTTTAATCCCAACTCTCTAATATCATTCTGCAAATTGGTTTCTGTCTCGTGTCTCCTCTGAAAAAATACACTACTGGCTTTTTTCAAACTCAAATAATGATTTCTCAACTGAAACTTAATATCTTCAGGGACTCGCTCAAGCAAAGCCCAACGATAAACTGTATAGGGATTGTAAGAATTTTCAATCAGAAAATTGTATATTTCTCTCTCCCTGCCCAGAATTAAAGTTTTCTTTTTGTAATGAAAAGTCCCAAGCTTCCCAAATAAAACACACAAATTACGAGCTTCCAATTCTGGAAACTTCTCCAGAAGCCTGTTTCTAAGTCTTTCAAGCTCTCCTAAACAATCTTTACGAATTCCTCTAGCCATTTGCGAACCTCCTGTTTTCTAAATTTTCAGGTGCTCGTAAAACAAGCCATTACGGCTTCTGGCTCAATAATTCGCAAACTATAAAGCTTTCGATTTGTTACTACCATTAAGAAACAACAATAATAAAGTTTATAAACTTTGAAATTTTATGAAATATATGGAAAAAGAAATTCAAAACCTAATGGAGAATTCTTTAGGATATAATAAGGGAGAATCTATAATTTTAATACATGACCATAGGTATCAATTAATCGCAGATTTGATAGTTAAATATTGTAAAGAAAAAGATATTCCTATTAGTTGTTTATTCACAAATTACCAACCTCATGATATCTTACCTAGTAAAGTAAAATCTGTATTTTTAGGTGAAAAACCTGAAATAATTATCTTAGGGTTGAGTCATAATATTTGGCATACTCCTGAAAGAAAAATTGCCAAATATCAAAAGAAAAAAAGATTGGTTAATCTGCTACATCCTAATGATCCTTGTCCTTATTATTTAGCAGATATACAAAAAATGAATAAAATAGGTAAGCAGCTTTCAGAGATATTAAAAGAATCAAGTAAAGTACATATTTTTTCTAACAATGGCACAGAGATAGAAGCACAAATGGCAATACGTTTTTGTGAAACAGGTGATTACAGAGAACCCTCTTCTGGAGGAGATTTTCCTGCAGGAGAAGTAGGGTTTGGCCCTGTTGAAGGAACAGTTAAAGGAAGGATAGTTTACGATCTAAAAGTTCAACATGTTAGTTTTGTTAAAAATTCTCCTCACATAATTGAAGTAAAAAATGATGAGATTACAATTATTAGGGCTTCTGAAAAGTTTAGACAATTAATAAATCAAGACTCAATTTTAAAATATTTAAGTGAAATTTCAATAGGTATTAATCCCATTTGGGTTGAAGTAAACGATATTGATAGTATAGTTGAAGAAAAGAATTTAGGAACTGTTCATTTTGGCCAAGGGAGTAATTTATCTTATGGTCATAGAGAGGGGGCACATTTTGATTCAGTAATACAAAAACCAACTATTTATTTAGATAATTGTTTAATTATGAAAGATGGAAGGTTCAACGAAAGGTATATAAATCTTAAAATCTAGATTATACTATCTTATAAACAATGCAGGAGCATATAAAATTTAAAAATCAAAGAGATAAATTTCTTTCAGCTATTCTGAATAATGGAAGGCCAAATTCTCCTTTATTAATTCTAGTCCATGGTTTTGCAGGAAACAAAGATGAAAATGGGTTATTTGTAGAAGCTGAAGATTATTTTGCCACAAAAGGTCTTAATACTTTCAGGTTTGATTTAGAGGGTGTTGGGGAAAGTGAAGGAGATTTTAGAGAAACAACATTAACAAAACAAGCATCAGATTTAGAATCTGCAATTTCTTATTTAGCAAATATGTACTCATCTGCAAAAATAGGTGTTATAGGTT
Organism: Candidatus Woesearchaeota archaeon; assembly: GCA_964359835.1. GTDB lineage: Archaea > Nanobdellota > Nanobdellia > SCGC-AAA011-G17 > GW2011-AR18 > CAYHUT01. The sequence continues at coordinate 8,263 of CAYHUT010000025.1, read as the reverse complement.
TTAGTTTGGGTGCTACAATTGCAATTTTAAACAAAAATCCCAAGGTAGATTTTTATGTTTTCTGGAGCCCTGCTATTTATCCCGCAGTAGATATGTTTCCAAGATATCATACTCCTAAAATATTAAATGAACTGCAAGCTAAAGGATATGTCGACAAAGGTAAATTAAAAGTTGGTTCTCCGATTATTGAAGATTTTAAAACATGTAATTTAGAAAGCGAAATTGAAAAAATGTCCAACCCTGTACTTTTAGTGCATGGGACCAAAGATCCAAGAATAAATTACCTTGGTACAATAAAAGCAAAACCTTTATTCTTAAATTCTCACCTTGAGATTATTGAAGGTGCAAATCATTCTTATAAAGAAAATCCACAACACCGTCAAATTCTTTTTGATAAAACATATCAATGGATACAGAAAAATTTATAACCTTTAATTTTTTAGAAATAGCATATGATTTTAGATTTGAAAAAACAAAGGAGAAGGTATTAAAAATAATCAACAATGACTAAAATTTTATTCGGTGCAGATGATGCCGGAAGAGGACCAGTTTTAGGGCCCATGGTTATCGCAGGAGTAACTATAGATGAAAAAGATGAGCATCTTTTAAAAGAACTAGGTGCAAAAGATTCTAAGTTATTATCTCCAAAGCAAAGAGAAGAGTTATTTGATAAAATAAAAAGTTTAGTAAAATCTTATCATATTGAAATAATCTCTCCAAAAGAAATAGATAATGCAATTGACTCTGAAAACTCTAATTTAAATGATTTGGAAGCTTTAAATTTTGCAAAGTGTGTTAATGCTCTAAAACCTGATATTGCGATTATTGATTGTCCTTCAACAAATATTCAAGCATATACAATTCATTTAAAAACTTACTTAAATGTTTTACCCCAACTTATTATAGAACATAAAGCCGAGAGACATCCCATAGTTGCTGCAGCTTCAATTCTAGCAAAAGTTACAAGAGACCGAGAAATTGAAAAAATACAAAAAACAATAAAAGAACCAATTGGTTCTGGCTATCCTGCAGATCCAGTCACAAAAGAATTCATAAAAAATAACTGGAACAAGCATCAAGCTATTTTTAGGCATACTTGGGAAACTTACAGAAAATATTCCGGTGAAGTCTTAAAGAAAAACAAGAAGCAAAAATCATTGAGTGATTTCTAATTTATTTACTGCTAATAATTCATTAAAAATATTGAAATCTAAAAACATTTTTACCAAATCTGGATTATACATTGTTCCTGAATATTTAGTAAGTTCAGAAAATGCGAAATCAAGGTTTTGTGCATCCCTATATTTTCTCGTGCTAGTCATTGCCTCAAAAGAATCGCAAATCCTTATTATTTGTGCAAATGGCGGTTGTTTGAATTTTTCACATCTAGGGTATCCAGAACCATCAAAATTAGTGTGGTGGTGATAAACTCCAGAAACAATATTCTCTGTAAACATAGCAGAACTTTTCTTCAATATCTGCGCGCCATAAATAGGGTGCTCTTTCATTATTTTAAATTCATAATCATCAAGTTTTCCAGGTTTATTTAATATAATTCTGGGAATACTAATCTTTCCAATATCATGCAATAATGAACCAATCTCCAAATCAGCAATATCCTCTAAGTTCATGCCAATAAACTCGCCCATTCTCACAGCCCCTTTCATGACTTTTTTTGAATGTTTTTTTGTATAATCATCCACTTCATCTATTTCAAGAGCATCATTATGCTTATCTAAAAAATTAATAATCATAAACATATCTTCAGCACTACCCGCTGTTCCGTGCTCAATTTTATTCATCTCAATTAAAGAATCAAAGTGTAATTGCAATCTTGCATTAAATTCATCCTTGCCATACTTGAATTTTCTGACATCATCTTCCATATAATGATATAAATAATGCAAGCCCATTGTAGCTTTGGAACCATGAACCAAATAGATATTATTGACATATGCCGAAATATCTTCAATGTCTAAAAAACCGTATTTGAAATTAAGCTTTTGAAAAGCACCTATTATCTCTTCCATAATTATCTTTTCTTTCTTTAACATAGCACAACTTTAAAGTAATAACATATTTATAAACCTTATCAAAACCTAATTCAAATAAGAATGTTTATAAACTTTTAGGACTATATACTCCTATGGGGGAATGTATGAACTATCAAACCGAAGAATTAACAAGAGAATTAGCTAGCTTGGGCTACGCACTTGGAGAATACGAAAATAATGCAGAACAGCTAAAACCTGCAACATTAATAGAAGAATTAATAATAAAAATTCTTACAAAAAATCCAGATCCCCGTTATATCTTAGGGATTCCAGTAATAATAGCAAAAAATAATGTAGACTATGAAAAATTGCTATCATTAGCAGAACAAAATCATGCTTTAAGAAGAGTGGGATATTTATTAGATATAACCCAAAATGTATCAAATAACAGAATTTATTTGCCAAATATAGAAACAGCTATATACAAAGCTTACGATTCTTTAAAAATTGAAATGCCTGAAGAAAGTTTATCCGATTTTTCTGAAAGAAGTAAAAGTATCTATCGAGAACTTGCTTTGGAGAAAGATGAAAGGGGGATAGCTGTAAAATGGAAAGTATTCACTTTAACCAGTTTAGAGAATATAACTAAAAAATTTGAATTATATAATGACTTGCCTAGCAAATCTAAAATGGATAAATTAAGTTTTATGAGATCTAAATATTCAACAAGGTGTGGTAATGGAAAAGAGGTACAATAAAGAAAAATTTATTGATTTTTTAGAAAGATTAGATAAAAAACTAAAACAGCATATTTATGTTATAGTTCTTGGGGGCACAGCTCTTTCTTTATTAGGATTAAAGAGCAGAACAAAAGATATAGATTTCTTTGTGAAAGATATAGATTTTGATACTTTTAACCCTATACTTGAAGAAGTAATATCTGAAACTATTCCTAAAGATAAGGTAGATTACTGGATTGATGGGGAGATGGTCTTTGTAAAGGGTGGGTGGTCAGAATCAAGATTACCCCCTGATTATTCTGCAATTTCTTTAGATTATCAATCAGTAAATTTAGAAAATATTACTTTAAAAATATTAAATCCTGTGGATTTAGTAATTACAAAAGTGGGTAGATTAGACGAACAAGATATCAAAGATATACACAATCTTATCGGTATTTATAAAATTGACAAAACATTTTTAGAAACAAGGTTTAATTATTTTCTAAATTCATTTACGGGAAATAAATTTAAATTATCAAATAATTTTAATAATGTTTGTAAAGAAGTTTACGGAGATAAAAATGCACGATAAATTACTTGACATGCTTATGCAGAAGGATGAAATCACCTGGCAGTCAATTATTTATGATTTGATAAAAACCGGTGAAATGGACCCATGGGACATAGATATCTCTTTATTATCTCAAAAATATATTGAAGTAATACGTGGTTTACAAGAAGCAAATTTATTTTTATCAGGCAAGGTAATTCTTGCTTCAGCAATTTTATTAAAAATAAAATCTGATAAATTATTAGTTGAAGGAATAGGTGCTTTGGATAACTATCTTTTTCCCCAGGAAACACCGGATAATCTTGATGAATATCTAAAAGAAAAACAGTTATTTTTATTAGAGAATCCAAAACTAACAATTAAAACACCTCAGACAAGAAAGAAAAAAATCTCTGTAAATGATTTAATCTCTGCACTTGAACAAGCGCTTGAAGTAAGTGATAGGAGAACATTAAGACATGCTGAGCGTGATTCTGTGCCGGAAATGAGAATACCTGATAAAAAAATAGACATTGGTGAACTAATGACAACTGTATTTTCAAGGGTCAAGGCATTTTTCTCAAGGCAAAAATCTTTAACATTTACAGAACTTGTAAATTCAGATAGAAAAGAAGATAAAATAATGACTTTCGTTCCTTTACTTCACCTTTCAAATGAATCAAAAGTTGATTTGCAGCAATCCGAACCATTTGGTGAAATAAGCATAGTTCTTATGAATGAAACTCCTGTTCAGAAAGATTTAAATAACCAGGAAACTATAAATTCTTAATCATGGCATCAAAAGCAAAACAAACAACTAAAACAGATGATTCTAAATTATTTGCATTCTTAGCAATCTTTCTTGGGATTATTGGTTTTGTAATTGCTCTTTTAACAAAAAAAGAGGACAAATATGTAATGTACTACGCTAAACAATCTTTAGTATTGACTATTTTCGGAGTTTGCATCTGGATTATTTTTGCCATTCTTGCAACTTTAATCACATTAGTCACTTTCGGATTTGGAATATTTTTAGTAGCTCCAGTCGGAATGATTTTATGGCTAGCCTTTATAATTTTATGGGCAATAGGTTGGATATATGCGCTTTCAGGTGAGATGAAATATATCCCATTCTTAGGAAAGTTCGCAGATAAATTTAATTTTTAATTTTTGGAGGGTAATAGTAAATGGCAAAAACATTAAAAAAACAGGCAAAACCAAAAGTGGTCAAGCCCTCACAACAAGAATGTTCTTGTTCTGGAGATAAAACACTTCAAATTATTGGTTTGATTGTTAATATCTTTATACTTCCAGGATTAGGTTCAATTATTGGGGGCAGAGTTAAAACAGGAATCTGGCAGCTAGTGTTATTATTTGTAGGCATTATTATGATCGTAGTAGGACTTCTTTTATCAGCCATAGTAATTGGAATACCAATACTAATAGCTGGAATAATAATAGAAATCGCTGTTTGGATCTGGGGAATTGTGACCGGTATTAAAATGATTAAGTGTTCTCACTGAATTTTTTCTTTTCTTTTTTATAATTTCAACTTCATCTTCTTCATATACTCTTCAAATCCAATTTTATTCCATGCAGAATTACCTATTTTATTCCTAGAATCAACAGTTAGTTCAACATATTTAATCTTATTTTTCTTAAACCAGAATTTAGTCAAATCATACATCTCATTTCCAAGACCCATTCTTCTATAATTTTCAGTAATATATGCTGTATGTATATATCCAATTTTTTTCTCAACCTTATACTCCTTGCTTTCAATAATTTCACTAACAAAATACCCAACAATTTTATTTTTATCAACAGCAACTAGAATTAAAAAATCTTTTTTATTTATGCGTTTTACAAGCTTATCTTTAAAAGATTTTCTTACATTTTTAGCAGGAGAATAATAACTATCGATTCTAGTGTGATAGTCTGCTAGTTCATCATTAATCTTGCAAATTTCATTAACATCTTTTTTAGTTGCTTTTCTTATCTCTATCATCTTAATTCCAACAACTCAGAAATATTTAATTCAAAGCAAACAACAGGATATTCTAGTTCAAAGTTTTTAAGAACAGCTGGATTTATCTCGCCAATATAAGCAACATCTTTCCCTTTTACAGAAATGCGAGCAGCTCTTCCAGAAATAAATGAAGGATGTTCAACAGCTCTTATTTCATATGCAACATCAATCGATGAAAACAACCCATCAAATATCTGTTTTATTGAAGTGAAATTCGCCTCTTTAGAGCATAGCATGCAGCATAATCTTTTATATTCTTTTACACCTGTTTCAGTGCTTTCATCTTTCTTGAAAATATCTCCAAAGCCAAAAAATTCCTGCGGATATTCATTATGCTTATTATTTTTTAATATTTCTAAAAAGCTAGGAATCAACCATGTTCGTAAAACATTATAATCCTCATTAAGTGCATTTGCAAGTTCAACAACAGACAAATCAACATTCATTCTATTTACTTGATTCATCTTGCTTGTCAAATTAAATGTATTTACCTCAATTAAACCATAACCAACTAAAATATCAGTTAATTTATTCTTGAAAATCTCTATCGGAGCTTCCGCACCAATTGTTGCAACATTTGGAATCTCTTCAACAAAATTCTCATAGCCATAAGCAATTGCAATATCTTCTACCAAATCAATTGGATGCAAAATATCAGCACGATAAGCAGGAACTAAAACTTTTTTATTTTTATATCCATAACCCATTTTAGATAATAATTTAGCCACATCTTTCTCACTTAATTTTAAACCAAGCCTCTCATTTACATATTTCAAATCTAGCTTCATCAAAGAGGGTGTAAAATCAGGGCTACGTATTTTCTTTTTGCCATAAACTAATTCCATTGAATAAATATCTCCATCCATATCTGCTAAAGCCGCTGCAATCATCAACAAACATTTTGAAACAACTTCATAACTGAAACCAGAACATTCAATAAAAACATCCTTTGTTTTTTCAGTTACACGACCAGTTTCTTCTGAATTTATTATTGGAGGCATAGATAATATTTTTCCAGCTGAATCAATAAATACCGGATATTTTTTCTTTCCTTCCAATAAATAAGCATAATCCTTGTAAGCCTCTAGAACATCAGAGCCATCCATTTCTCTTCTTGCTCCAAGTGGTTTAAATTTAATTTTTGAAGGTTCAAGAGCTTTATAATAAATAGGCATTTTAATTTTTTCAATAGGGTAAATTCCAATTGCGCATTTCTTTCTATTACGCCCATAAGTAACATGCAATTTTTCTTGTATCTGTATAATACTTTTTATATTTTCATCTGAAAAATTTAAATTTTTTACAATGCAGCAAGCAGTAAATGGCCTTACCTCAGTCACAGAACTATCAATTACAACCTTCTCATTTGATTTTATTACTTTGACATTATGTAATCCAGTTTTAACGCCCATAAAACTCTTGAAAGCTCTAGCTAATCCTTGTTCAGATAACATGTCAGGTCTATTGGGGAAAATCTCAATATTAATCTCATCTTTAGTAATTCCTTCTAAACCCGTGCCAAGCATTGGAATTTTATCTTTTAAAACCTCATCTGAAAAGCTCTTGCCAACTAGCTTCAAGAACTGTTTTTTATTTAGTGTTACTGTTGGCATAAATATTTTAGATTTAATCGCTTTAAATTCCTTTCTATCTTGTATTTTGTTTGCAATTAGTTAGCTTTTTATATATCCTAATCTGATAATAATTTATGGTTATATTTTATGTAGTTAGGCACGGAAATACTGAATTTAATAAAAAAAAGAGATTGCAAGGCGGACAAATAGATTCTCCATTAACTAATAAAGGATATAAGGATGCATTATATCTAGCAAAAAAATTAAAAGATATAAAGTTTGATGCTGTCTATTCAAGCGATTTAGGAAGAACTTTTATAACTGCCCATATTATTGCAGATACAATTGGAATCACCAATAAAATATTCAGGGCAAAAGAATTAAGAGAAGTAGATTTTGGGGGTTTAACTGGATTATTAAAAGAAGAAGTGAAACTTAAATATCCTTCTTACAAAAAAAACCCACATTTTAAACATCTTAGGGGGGAAAGTTATTATGATGTAAAAAATAGGGTAATTAAAAAATTATTAAGTTTAAATAAAAATGAAATTAAAACCTTATTAATAGTTACTCATGCAGGATGTATAAGGGGGATTATGAGCGAGGCATTAAAAAAAGACCTTAAATTTTTTATCAATAAAAAAATATCTAATAGATTTATTGCTCAATTAGAAATAGAAAAAAACAATATTGTAAAATTCAAGATAATTAACCAATAATGCCTAAACAATTTTCAATGGTGCATTCAATATTATTTGAATTGTCAATTATTGGTATGTTGTTTTTTATAGCTTTTTTTAGTAGGTAATCTCTAATTAATCTTATTTCCATAAAATTATTTAAACATCTGTCTCCTCTTTGTGGGTGGATTTTGATACGATTTTTTAATCTTTGTAAATGTAGCTCTTCATTTGGAATATCTAACAGCACTTGCTTTCCTAATCCATTTTCAATTAATGGATTGTAATCTCCGGGCAATAAATTTACACCCTCTACTATTATTGAGTCTCCTTCTTTGATATATCTATTAATAATACCATCTATACATACTTTAACAACTGAACTTTGTATTTTTAAACCTCTTACAATCTTCTCTTTTTTGATATCTTCTGGTTTGCATTCATATTTTTCGCTTTTGCCAGCCAAATAACTAGATTTGTGCAAATAAGGGTTTACTGAAGGAAGAATAATCTGCCTAGCAGACTCTCTTATAGCATCAGTTCCAACTAAATAAAGCAAATCTTTTTTCTTTAATATAGCTGAAGCTACAGATGTTGTTCCAACTCCACTTGCACCTGATATTAATATAATGTTCATAGAAGTTATACAGTATATCTATTTTAGTAAGCGAATAAAGTAATTGGTAAGATTTATATATTAGTGCATCTTGCTTT
>CAYHUT010000024.1:0-10678 GCA_964359835.1 Candidatus Woesearchaeota archaeon | reverse complement strand
TGACGAGAACCAGCTAGTAAGCTTTCAAATGCTTTGCGTGCCAAATCAACACGTTCATAATCTCCAATAATTGCTAAAGTCTTGCCATAAATAATTATATGAGTATTGGTTAATTCTTCAACATTTCTTCTTGCTTTTCCCTCTGAACCAATTGCACGGGATTTCAATCTAAATAATGCTTTCTTGGATTTACCAGCAAAATCAGTTAAATCAATTACCTGGAAAACATATTCATCCCCTAGTAACATTAACGCAACTTCCGGATTAAAACCGCGGCCAATTGCTTTTATAATATTCTGCGCAGTCGCTAAATCTAAGGCATCGTCCCCTTGAATAAAAACATCGCCTTCATTAGAATCAATCTTTAATCTTAAATTCAAATTTTTCTCAATAGCTTTTTTTACCTCTCCTTTCTGGCCTATTAAAACAGCAATCCTATCATGAGGTATTTTTAATTCATATTGAAATTCCATTTTTCTTCTCTATAATTCTTTTTTTCCTGTAATCTCCTTAAAAATATTGTCAGCATCGATTTTTAAACCTTTTCTATTGAAATAATTGCATACATTTACAACATCTCTTCTCAATAAATCTAAAGCGCCGGGATAATTTGACTTCACACTATGGCTCAAATCAATTAAAATTGGCTTTTCATTGTAATTTAAAATATTAAATTCACTCAAATCCCCGTGTATTAAATCTGCTTTATACATCAATTTCATTTGTTTTATAACTTCTTTTCCAAATTTTTTTATATCCTTAGGCAATTTATCTTTTAATTTGGGTGCAGCATCATTATTCTCACCAATAAATTCCATTAATAAAATATTTTGCATAACTGCAATTGGTTTTGGTGCGGAAATTCCTGCATCTCTTGCAGCCATTAAATTTCTAAATTCACGTTGAGCCCAAGCATAGATTACCTTTCTTTTCTGGCTGTTTAAACCTTTAAATCTTGGATCTCCTCGAATATAAGTATACATCTTTTTAAAATCACAAACATTCACACGATAGATTTTAACGGCTAAATAACCCCCATCCTTGCCTACTGCTGAAAAGATATTACTTTCTTTTCCAATGGATACTGGACTTTTTAAGTCTTCGAAATAACCTTTGCTACCTAATTCAAATACAACTCTCAATGTCTGTTCATCAAAAACATCCTGATATGTTTTGAATTTCTCGCGTGTTGGTTTTCTTGCCATTATATTTTCCTAAAAAATTTATATTGAATTGGTCCTTTAAATCCAATTTTCTTATATGCTTTTATTGCGGATTTATTATAACTATCTGTATGTAAAGTGCATATCTTTATTTTTCTCCTTTTTAAAAACTTTAAAAATTCATTTATTAATAATTTTGCATAGCCTTTTCCTCTGTATTTCTCAGATATAAAAATCATATCTAAATATCCCCAACCACCCTTGTAAATTTGGCCATTCTGTCTTTTTCCACATACTCCAAATAAATAACCAATAGTTTTTCCATTTTCTTCTAAAAATATGAAAAAATTAATTTTGGGCTTTATTATTTTCAAATAATATTTTTTTATTTTAGGTTTAACTAATTTATATTTAAAACTTTCAATAATTTCATGTTTATTATTATACTCTCTAAATTCTTTCTCTAACTTCCAAAATGCTTCAAAATCTTTCTTGTTTGCTTTCCTTATCTTAATCATATTAATTTAATACCACTTTTAATTTATATACTTTAGTTATCAGAAAAAGCGCCGTAGGCGCAGCCTCTTCGACAGAAGAGCTTTAGAATTCCTCAATCTTCTCTAACTGTTTTAAATATCCTTCTCTTCTTAATTTATCCACTTGATTGAGTTTATACTTATAGACAACATCTCCTTTTTCATTCCCGCCTAAAAGCCAAGGTTCAATCATGAGAATATCTCCTTCACGAACCCATAATTTTTTCTTTAAACGGCCAGGAACTCTGCAAATTCTAGTTTTGCCATCCATACATCTAACCCTCATTCTGCTTCCGCCTAATCTCTGCTCTAAAACCCCAAGAACTTGATTACCGCGAGGCAGTCTTAATCTAATAAAACCTTCTTGACCCTCAACTGGCTCTGCCTGTTGTCCAGAATCTCCAAATTGTTCACTATCCTTAACAGGATTTATTTCAGGCATAAACTTATCAACTAGAAACTATTTATAAATCTATTGCTATTCTTCTATTCTTTTCTCATTTAATCTAAAAAGCATCGTAACTCTAAATAATTGCTTAGAAGTCAATCTATGTGTTGAATGCAAAGCACTGCTTACAATAACCTTGCCATCAAATCTTTTTTTAAGTTTTTTGCCAAGTGCAATTGCATATTGATTTGAGTCAACATAAATATCAAATCCATTTTTAGTTACAAGTTCCTTAGAAACCCCAATATTGCGATTTTCAATATCAACTTTTACCCAATCATATACTCTTTTATCAAGAGGTCTAAGCTGTATTATTGCTTCAAAATATTCTGAATGCCTATTTTTTTTATATTTTTCTTTCATTATAGTTCAAACACCAGTGCATAAGGCACATCATCAATTAAAAATACATTCTCTTTAGAGAGTATTCCTTCTTTAATTGCTAGTTCAACTGCTTTTTTCCCAACAATATTCAATGAATCTGCCTTTCTCATCTCAATAACTGCTTTTTCCTCATCAACTAATTCACCTTTATAAAAATATTCACTTATCATTAGACATTTTTCTTCTTCAGAACATTTTTTTCCAACTAATTCAGAATCACAAACAGCAAGTATGCTTTTATTTATGGAAATATGCATTTTTATGTATAGCATTTTAACCTCAAAAATTTTGCTTGATTTGTTTTTGTGCGCCACAAGCAGTACATTTCAAATAAGTTATACCCTCTTTCTCAATTATCTGCGTATCTGGTTTTCCACAAGTAGCACATAAAACAAAAGTATTTGCATAAGTTTCAATTTTAGTATTAATTAAACTTGAACTAACTTTTCTGCTTAGAACCAAACGAGGACCATCAACTAAACCTGGTGAAGCTAATTCTTTCAATAAGAATTTTAAAAAATGCGATTGCTCTCTTCTAAAACTATCAATTATCTCTTTAAAATTAGTGATTATAGTCTTATTTCCCTGAATATGACCGCGAACCTTGGAAATCTCAAACCTTTCAGTTTTAACAACACCTTCAGGTAAATTATTTATGCCTTCATCAAGCATCTGTTCATAACTTTTCATAGGAATAAAAACAAACAAACTTATTTAAACTTAACGATTACAGCAGAGTCCTGACTCTGCCTGGATTCAACTGAAATACCTCTCCCTCCCTTATCAAATCATCAATAAGAGTTTGAGCCTCTTTCTCATCAAAACCAGACCTTGAAATAACAACCGAAATATCCGCACCTTCACTTTTATCCTCTTCTTCAATTAAAGACAAAATTGCCTGTCTTTTGCTTCCAACACCTACAACAATATTATCAGAAACCTTCTCTTCCTGCACAGCAACAAAACCAATATCCTGGTCCTCTAAATCAAGAGGTGCAATAACTGCCTCATCTTCATTTTTGTTCTCAACTCTTTCAACATCTCCAAATAATTTTCTTAATTCAATTTTTCTTAATTTGAACCAAGCAGGATTTTCAATTTTTCTTAAAAACTCTGGAACTAAATAAATTTTATTATTAAAACTTTTAACTTTTCCAACAAGATTTACTAAATTTCCAACATCAAAACTCTCAAGAGCCTTAGCTCCTTCTTTCCAAGCCCTAACAGATATCATTGAAGAGCCATCATCAATAGTTAATGAACCGAAACTTTCCTGAATATTTTTAGAAACAATTGCGCCAACAAGATTTACTCTTGAAACATTTAAATTTCTAGTAACAACAAAACTAGGTTGGAACTCTCCTGCACTTTTAATAAATTCCCCTTTAAAAAGATCTGCAATCCATACTCGATAAGCTGTTTGTCTTTGTTGCGGTGTTTCCATAATCATACCTTCTTTATGAAACCTCTTTTGGGTTCAAAAATCTCTCCAGTTCTGCTTAACTGCTCCAAAACTTCTTCAACTTTTGACTCTTCAATTCCTTTGGAAACAGCTCTTGCAATTAATTCCTCAATTGGAATTTCTTTTATTCCAGATTTGATTAATTCTTCAATTGTTTCCTTAACAATACTTATCCTATTTCTCGCCGAAGCAGTTATGCCACTTGTAATTCTATCAATATCAATCTGTCCAGTTTCAGGATCAAAACCAACTTGCATCAAGCAATGTTTCAATAATTCAATTCCGCGTACAGCATCCTCTTTTGTTACTTTCTCATCTAATCTTAAACGTGCAGAAGCTTCCGCCAATCTAATCAATGCTTCTAACTGTCTTGCAGAAATAGGTATTGGCTTTGCCCCTTCCTCACTCTCTTTCCCAGAATTTCTTAAATTTACATAAAAATCTTTAATCTCATTTACTGCTGCTTTTGTCATCTTTGGATGGATATTAATTTTTATATATGCTAAATATTTTTTCAAAAACGCGGGTGTTATTTCAGTGGCATATGTCTCTTCTTTATGGATTGTTTCTAAAATATGCGTAGCTATTTTTTCATCCTTCTCTTTATTGGGAATATCCCTTATTGGAAAAATTAAATCAAATCGGTTAATTAAAGTCGGAGGTAAATCAATTTGTGCAGCAATAGGGGCATAAGGATCAAATCTTCCCAACTTAGGATTTGCAGCTGCCAACATAGTAGTTTCTGCTCGTAAACTTGCCTGAATATTTGCTTTTGAAATAGTAACTGTTTGTTGTTCAAGCGCTTCATGTAATGCACTTCTATCCTCATCACTCATCTTATCTAATTCATCAACGCAAACAATTCCTTTATTGGCTAATACCAGCGCTCCAGCCTCTAAACTCCATCCTTTTAAAAATTCATCTTTAACAACAGCCGCAGTTAAACCCGTTCCAGTACTTCCTTTGCCTGAAACAAATCTTGCTTTTGGAGCAGCCTTAGCAATAAAAGATAATAATTGCGATTTTCCCGCACCAGGATCTCCAACTAATAAAATATGAATATCTCCTCTTGTAATAGTTCCATCCTCTTTCTTTTTCCTTACGCCCCCTACTAATTGCAAGATTAAGGCCTGCTTAATCTTTTCATGCCCATAAATAGAAGGTGCAACTGCTTTTGTAAATTTCTCATAAATTTTAGGATCTTTGGAAAATTCAATTATCTCTTTGATATCTTTTTCATTTAAAATAAGATCTGAAAAATCCTCTTGAACAGGCACAATATTATTTGCTTCCATGATAATATCATATCTCGTTGATTGCGCTCCTGTTTTCAATGGAATGGGAATCTCTTTAACAATGCCAAAAACTAAAATCTTAGCGCCCGGAGCAGTTCTTTTCTCCATCTTTGCTTCAACTAAATCTTCCTGCAAAAAAACACTCAATCTTTTAGGCTGTTCTCCGCCCTCTAAAGATTCAGGAGCTTCCTCTACTTTCAAATGCTGTACATCAACTAAATCTTTTGATAATAATCTAAACTTTCCTCTCCACCCGCAAGTGCATCTTGTCGGTTCTTTGAATTTAGTATCAATCTGTAAAATAGAAATGGTATTTCCACAACCAGCGCATTCAAACTTTGCATTTGTTACTTGGGGCCTAATATCTGAAGACTGCCTGACAATTGACTCAAACCATATAAACATCCCTAAATGCGCACTTCTTATATCCGCTATCTTTAATTTCTGCGAAACAGGTAAATTAAAATATCTTATTCTAAAATGCTTTGTAGGTTTAGGCAAGTCAAAATTTTCAATAGACATCTCACTTGCTTTTATCAAATCTTCAGGAGTTTGAATTAATAATTCCGCTAAATCAGGATTATGTTTTGCTAGCTTTGCAAAATCAACAAATAGAGATTTTTTACCACCCATAACAGCAGTATAAAGCTCATTCTTGTAATTATCATCAAAGAATTCCTTAAATGCCTCTATTTGCTCATTCATATCCATTACTATACCCTGATTTTAGTGGTTTAAAAACTATCCTATCCTAAATTATATATACTAAAAGACAACAGTCTTTTGTATACTCAAAGATGCTTTGCATCTTTGGTATGCCGAAAAGCAAAGCTTTTCAAGCATATGCAAGAGACTATTTAAGTCTCCTAGCATAGTTTGGATTTTAAACTTTAAAAAGATTATGTAAGAAGAATAGAAAAATTACTTCTTCTTACCTTTCTTCAAAGCAAGTAGATTTTTAACAAGTAAATCAAGAGCTTCTTTTAATTTCTGCTCGCTTCTTGTTCCAGTGCATACAATCTTACCATTGCTGAATAACAAGAAAGTTGCCCTTGTTCCAGGTAATTTATGAACTAAGCCTGGGAACTGTTCTGGTTCGTATTCTGTATTTTCTAGTTCCATGGCTAATGAATTTAAATTCAAATCCATGCCAATTTCACCAGCAGCAACCATATTTTGAACCTGAACGCGAGGTTGAACAGTAATTTTAATGCCAATCTTCTCAACATTCTTTATAATCTGTTGAATAGATTCGCGTAATTTAGCCATTGATCTTGCACCTGTGCAAACCACATTGCCAGAACCAAATATTAAAGCTGATGTTTTAGGCTCTCTAATTCTCATGACTAAACCCGGAAACTGTTCAGGATTATACTCTGTATTTGGTAATTTTTCAGCTAATTTTATTAACGGTATATCATGCTCTAAACTTGTAGAAGCAACAATATTAACTATTTTTAATTCCTTTTTAACCATGTGATTCCCCCCCGATAAATTTGAATTTATGTCAAGGTTTTACCTTGATATCCCAAAAATATTTATTTTTGTGATTTATAAAGGTGTGCACAGAAAAGTATATAAAGCTTGTTTATAAAGCTTTAAAAGAATTGATTATCATTTAGTTGTGACAGAACCTCTTAAATAGTGTGTAACCTAGGGACATATGTCCTACCCCTTAAATGTTATTAAAATTAAGCTTTTTATAGTTAATAAATTTGTAAATTGATTAGAAAACTCTCCTCTTGTCATTTAATTTCCTTAAAATTAACAAAATTATAGTTCTCTCGATAAAATTAATTTATTCACCCCGGACATATGTCTGTGGGGCACACAGAACCTCTTAAATAGTAACCTTTTTAAACCTTTACCCCCAACAAATCATAGAACATAAGAGAAATCGTATTTCTTTATGTAAATACGGAGGAAAAACAATTATGGGAAATTTTGGCGGCAATAGAGGCGGAGGCGGCTTTAAAAGAGATTTTAACAGCGGTCCTCGTGAGATGCACAAAGCAGTTTGCTCTGAATGTAATCAGGAATGTGAAGTTCCTTTTAAACCTACAGAAGGCAAGCCAGTTTTTTGCAAAGAATGCTACAGAAAGAAAAAGCAATTCTAATAATTAGTTAGAAAAGCCGTATCAATCTATACATCATAAACTTTATAATTTTTTTATTATTTATTCTTATTTTTTTAAATTTTAATTAAACAGAATTAAATCCAATCTCAAACTTCTTTCCTTTTATCTCGCCAGCTTCTTTAAACATACAATCAGAACAAGATTTAAACTCAAATTTAACAGCTCCCATTTTTTCCATTAAATCTTTTTGCCATTTAGTTAAATCAACATCAAGATTAACAAATAATTCAATGCTATCTTGTTTTTTCAAGCCCGCTTTTTTACGCAAAGCTTGTACTCTACGTGCAATCTCACGTGCAAAACCCTCTTCTTCAAGCTCTTTAGTCAATTGAATATCAAGTTTAACTTCACCGTATCTAAAACCCCCTTCAACCTTAGATTCAATTCCAATTGAAGCAAGTTCCAAATTTACTTCCTTGACATTTACCTGTTGTTTAATTATTGAAACAACGCCAAGTAATGATTCGTACTCTGAATTATAATCCTTATTTACAATTACAGTTGCAGATTTCAAAGGCCACCTTACACCCAACCCCTCTTTATCTCTTATTCCTAACAAAGCCTGAACAACAACATTTGCAAGTTCCATAGATTTCTCCAATTTCAAATCAATCAACGAAATATCATATTTTGGCCAAGAAAATAAATGTATACTTTCCTCAGCTAATTCAAATTCTTTGCGGAAACTCTGATAAATATCTTCAGTAATAAAAGGTGTAGTCGGTGCAAGTAACTTCAACGCTGTTAAAAGAGAATGGTAAATTGTATAGAATACAGCTTTTTTCTCTTCTAAAGAACCACTAGTGCTTTTCTCGCGAACTAATTGTATATAACCCCTGCTTAATTCCAAAAATACAGTCTCAGCTGTCCATGGTGTTCTGTCAATATTATATTTTTCAAAATTCTCAGTTGTATCCTTAATGGCATGATTCAAACGAGATAACATATATTTTTCTTCTATTCTAAAATTAGCAGGTTTAGTTGAAGCATCAAATTTATTTTGTTTTGCATAATCAATTATAAAATTCTGCAAGTTATGCAATATTCCAAGATTTCTAAATTTTACTTTCATATCATCAGGGTTATAATTTAAATCCAATCCAGGCATAGCCCCGCCAATAGTATAATAGCGTAAAGTATCTGCACCAAATTGAGAGGTAACTTCTGCAGGAGAAATTCCATTTTTCAATGATTTTGAAAACTTTCTTCCCTGTGAATCGTTAATAAATCCATGCATATAAACTGCTTTATAAGAAGGCCTATTCATTGCAATCATGGAAGCAACAAATAGTATGTTAAACCATCCTCTTATTTGATCTTTTCCTTCTAAAATTAAATCAGGAGGATACATTTTATCAAACAAATCTTTTCTTACAGGATAATCCAAACATAACCACGAAGAACAACCAGCATCAACCCAAACATCCAGTACATCTGGAATTCGTGTATATTTTTTACCATCTTTTTCAATTACAACCTCATCTATCCAAGGTTTATGTAAATTTTTAGGAATTTTAACATTTAATTTTTTTAAATCATCTGTAGAACCAATTACAATATAATCCCCATCTTCAGCTTTCCAAATAGGTGCAGGCACTCCCCAAAATCTTTGTTTAGTAATACTATTATCTCTTAAATTATCTAACCAAGAATCAAATTGTTTATTTCCTGCCCATTCGGGAACCCAATTAATATTTTTATTTAATTCTCTCATATTCTCTTTTAAATCTTCAATCTTAAAGAACCATTGTTTAGTTGCTCTAAAAACAACAGGATTATGACATCTCCAGCAGTGAGCATACTCGTGTTCAACCTCTGATGTTGCAATTATTGCTCCTTCTTCTTTTAAAATCTCAATAAATTTAGCATCATCTCTCTTTGCTCTTAGTCCTTTAAACTTAGGTATATCATCAACGAAAAAACCCTGTTCATTTAAAGTATTAAATGCAGGTAAATGATTTTGATGACCCACTTCATAATCCTCGGGACCGCATCCAGGAGCACAATGTACTAAACCAGTTCCACCACTTGTATCAACATATTGATCGGATAATAAAACAGTATGAAGTTTATTTGATTCTTTTTCTATTTCTTTAAATTGAGAGATATATTTTGCAAGTGGATGTTCATATTTTAAACCTTCAAGCTGTGCCCCTCTGAATTTTTCAACAATTTCATATTTCTTTCCAACAACTGCTCCAAAGAAAATATTTGCAAGTGGTTCAGCAACAACCCAAACCTCTCCATCTACTTTTGCCCTTACATAATCAACATCAGGATTAACCATTACTGCTAAATTAAATGGAATTGTCCAAGGAGTAGTTGTCCATATTATTAAATATTCATTTGGCTTTCCAACAACTTTAAATTTTACAAAAATACTTTCCTCTTTTAATGTTTGATATTCTAATTCATGCTTAGCATTTGCACTTGCACAATGAGCACACCAAGGCATTGTTCTAAAACCTTCATACAATCTTCCATTTTCATGAGCTTTTTTTACAAGCCACCAAACACCCTCAATATAAGATGATTCAACAGGCATGTATGGTTTGTCAAAATCCATCCATACACCAATATCTTTAAAATCTTTTATTATTAAATTCATATTTTCTAAACATAACTTTTCACATTCTTGTATATATTTCAATAATCCAAATTTAGGAATTTCATCTTTGTCTTTTATGCCTAATTTCTTTTCAACTGCCTTTTCTATCGGTAAACCATGCATATCAAATCCTGCTCTATCCCACACATCTAATCCATTCATTCTTTTGTATCTTAAAATAGAATCTCTAAGAGCTTTTCCCCAAGCATGACCAATATGTATCTTTTCATTGGTATAAGGAGGTCCATCTAAATAATAAAAAATCTTTTTCCCCTTTCCTTTTTCTTTAGCTTTTGGATATATTCTATTCTTATCCCAAAATTCTAATATCCTAGCCTCAGTTTCTTTGAAGTTGTACATTTTTATAATTTATTCAAAAAAATGGATTTCACAAGCTTTATAAATTTATTTTTTACCTAAATCATAGATAAAAGCGCTAAAAGCGCTTTATGGAGTGTATAGATATGTATAATGACAGACCAAGAAGAAGTTTTGCTCCGGTAAATGCTGGAGATGAATTAGACCTAAAGATAGAAGCAGTTGGCGAAAAAGGAGACGGTATCGCCAAAGTTAAGGGATTTGTTATTTTTGTTCCAAATACTCAAAAGGATCAAGAATGTAGAGTCCGCATTACTAAAGTCTTG
>CAYHUT010000023.1:0-10984 GCA_964359835.1 Candidatus Woesearchaeota archaeon | reverse complement strand
TTAATGCCATCCGGTCTAAGCGACCGAAGGGAGCGGTGACCGGTGGTTGTTTACACTTTTGACCTTTTTTCTATAAAAAATATAATTATTTTATTATTGTTATAATTAATTCTATAAAGTGCACGATAATCACCAATTCTTATTCTGAAAACACCATGTTCACCAATTATGGTTTTAGCAGTATGGGGCACAGGATTATCTGACAATAATTCTTCAGCCTTATCAATTATTCTTTTACTAATATGTTTATCACACTTTTTAAGAAAATCAAGAGGTTGAATATCGTAATCTATTGAGAAAGTCATATTCCTAATTGTTTCTTTAAATCTTTGCTAGAAACAAGCTTACCATTTTTTTCATTTTTGTAGCTTTCTTCAAGTAATTTTATTTCTTTTGTATTCAAAAACATGCTTCTTTCAGGCATATTTTCTTTTATAAAATTCAATTCTAGTTTTATACTTTTAATCTCTTCTAAAATTTGTTTTGTTTCTGTTGCCATATTTTTATATAATCTTGTATATTTATATAACTTTCGGCATTTAAAAAATTGCCTTAGAAAATTAGTTTCTTGGAATTGCCATTTCCTAAATGGATACTAAACAAGAAACATAAACTTGGGCTACACACAAATCCATAGTGCTGGACGATTTATACTAAAAGACAGAAAATCAATACAAAATGTTTCTGTCTTTGGTACATTCAAAGATGTCAAACATCTTTGATGAGTCTAAATGCCATAAAATACAATAGCAATAATTGGTAGTTATGATTAGCCTTGGGGAAGTTATGAATGAATATTAGAGCTATGGTGCAATCTTAATGGATTTGCTACAACTGCCTGTTGCTAGGTTCAGGGCCAATTCAGACAGGGCTAACCTCAATTGCAATAGGGACCCTACTAACACTAATGCTGGTCTCGGAATAACCCATAAATTTTCTAGGGCATGTCAAGAACAGATGTTCTTGATCATCCCAACATTTCCCTATCCAATAAAATGGGGAAATGTTGTGATTTCCAATGAAAACATACAACAACCTTTACAAAACACTTTGTTCTTTAGAAAACTTAGAAAAAGCATTTCAAAAAGCAAGAAAAAGAAAAACACAAAAATATTATATAATTGAATTTGAGAAAAATCTAAATGAAAATTTATTTCGATTAAATCAAGAATTAACAACGCAAATATACAGGCCAAAACCATTAACTGGTTTTATAATAAGAGACCCTAAAACAAGAAAAATACATGCTTCTGCATTTAGCGACAGGGTTGTTTATCATGCAATTGTAAATATTCTTGAGCCTATTTATGAAAAAATATTTATAAATGATTCTTATGCAAGCAGAATGAATAAAGGAACGCACAATGCTGTTTTAAGATTTGATAAATTCAAGAGAAAGATTTCAAGCAATGGAAAATTAATAAATAATCCTTACAATAATAATTCTGTAAAGGGTTTTGTTTTAAAAGCAGATATCAAGCATTATGCTTAAAAATGTAAAACATTTTTGGCACACCAAAAATTGCTTTGCAATTTTTTAGTGTTTTAATACAGTAAGCCATGAAGTTTTGTTAAATATTATAAGAAAGAAAATAAAAGATGAGAGGGTGATTTGGCTTATCAACCAAATCCTTAATAATTTTGATTCAAATATAAAAGGCAGGGGCGTGCCTTTAGGCAATTTAACGAGCCAATTCTTCGCAAATGTTTATCTGAATGAATTGGATTATTTTGTAAAGCATAAATTAAAAGCAAAATATTACATAAGATACGTTGATGATTTTGTAATTTTTCATAAAGATAAGGCTATTCTTGAACATTATAAAATCGAAATTGATAATTTTCTTAGGGAGAATCTTAAATTAGAATTGCATCCGGACAAATCCAAGATAGTTCTTTTAAGCAAAGGCATAGGATTTTTATGGTATAGGATATTTTATCATTACAAGCTATTAAGAAAGACAAATATAAGGAAATTTCAGAATAATTTCAATGATAAAATGGAATGTTACAATAATGATTTAATAACAAAGGAGGAGTTTATAGAATCATTGAAGGGCTGGATAGGATATGCTATGTGGGCAGATACCTATAAAATGAGAATGGATATATTAAATCAAATTGAGGATATATAAAAACAAAACGTTTATAAAACCTATATGTTGTAGTTATTATATTAAGAGGTGCTAAGAAACAAGTTTCTGGCATCTCAATTAAAATTGAGGTGAATAACTAGTGTTAATTGCATGGTTTAAGGATATTAATAAGGATTCTACTTCGTTAGTTGGCGGAAAAGGAGCTAATTTAGGAGAGATGTGGACAGCTGGTTTTCCGATACCTCCTGGTTTTATTGTTACTGCTGAGGCTTACAAGGAATTTGTTATTGGCACTGGAATACAACCCAAGATTTTAGAGATTGTTGATAAAATTGATGTTGATAATAATGAGCAATTGCAAAAGGCTTCAAAGGATATTCAGAAAATTATTTTAGAAGCGGAGATGCCTGCAGATATTAAACAGGAAATTATTACTTCTTATGATTCATTGAATATGAGCCAAGAGATTGTAAAAACTGCAAATAAAACTGCATTAAATTTTTTGAAAACTGGCCGCGATTTACCTTTTGTTGCTGTTAGAAGTTCAGCTACTGCAGAAGATTTACCAGAGGCAAGTTTTGCTGGACAACAGGCTACTTTTTTGAATGTAAAAGGTCCGGAAAAAGTTGTGAAAGCTGTTCAGGATTGCTGGGCTTCATTGTTTATGGCGCGTGCAATTTATTATAGAAAGAAAAATAATTTTCCAACTGATAAAGTTTACATAGCTGTTGTTATCCAGAAGATGGTTAATTCTGAGAAAGCTGGTGTAATGTTTACAATTAATCCTGCTACAAATGAAACAACTGAATTAGTTATTGAAGGTGCTTATGGTTTGGGAGAGGCTGTTGTTTCTGGCGAGGTTAATCCTGATGAATATATTGTTGACAAAGCTTCAATAAAAATTAAAGAAAAAAAATTAAAAAAACAAGGTTGGGGTTATTTTAGATCAGAGTCTGGAACCAATTATAAAAAAGATTTTGCAGAAGAAAAAGGTTCACAGCAAAAATTAACTGATGAAGAGATTTTAAAATTAGCAAAGATTGGTGTTGAAATTGAGAAACATTATGGAAGACCAATGGATACTGAATGGGCTGTTGATGGCCCTAAGATGTATATTGTTCAAGCTCGTCCTGTTACTACGATGAAAAAAGTTAAGGAGATGATGGAGCCTGATAAAACAGATTTATCAAAAGCCGAAGTAATTTTAACAGGATTGTCCGCTAGTCCTGGCATTGGTTTTGGAAAAGTGAAAATTGTTCATAATTTAGATGAGTTAAGCAAAGTTCAACTAGGAGATATTTTAGTTACAAAAATGACTTCGCCAGATATGGTCCCAGCGATGGAAAGAGCTGTTGCAATTGTAACTGATGAGGGCGGAGTAACTTGTTTTGGTAGGGATACGGTTGTTTTAACAACAAAAGGATTTAAGTCAATTGGAGAGACTCATGATTTAATAAAAGAAGGTGAAGAATTATTTATATTTTCATATGATTGTTTAAATAATAAACCTAAATGGAAAAAAGTCTTAAGTGCAGGAAAACGTAAAAGAACTTGTATTAGGGCTTGTGTATCGCAGAAAGGAACAATGTTGCATAATACCATTGATATAACCCCTGATCATAAAATGTTTACTTATGAAAATAGAGATTTAATCAAAAAAGAAATTTCTTTTATTATTAAAGAAAATGAAGCTGTTTGTTTAGTAGGTAAATTACCTTCTTTTATTGTTCAGAAAAATGAAGCTAAACTTTCTTATCTTTCTGGAGCTTTATTGTCTGATGGATATTTTAGTGTAGATATGGGAAAAACAGGTGTTCCAAGAAGAGGTCGTGTTGTATTTACTCAGAAAGAGATTCAATCAAAAGAGATTTTTATAGCAACTGTTAAAAATTATTTTCATGAGATTTTTAATGAAGAATTTGCTTTGGTAAGAGAAAAACATACAAATGGGTTTTTAAGAGAAAGACAGATTTTAGGTTCTGCTACGGATTTTATTTGCTCTAAGATGGCACCTGCAATGCAAATGTTAGAGATAAGCCAAAATTTAGACAAATGGATGATAACTCTTGACCAGGAATCAGCATTGAATTTTTTAGCAGGTTTAATTGATGGAGATGGATGTTATTATGAAAATAGATTGCATATTTATATTTCAAAAGAGAATATTTTAAAAGGTGTTATTATTGCGTGCTTGAAATTAGGCATTGTACCGCAGGTAACTACAAATAGGACAATACATCATGTTCAGATATTAGAAAGAATTAATGATATTTTGAATTATACTACAAGAGTTGATGGAGATTATAATGAAAGAGAGATTGGGACAAGATTCTTTTCTGCAAAACAAATTCTTGGTGATGTTATAGGGGGCGTTAATTATAAAGGCAGAATAAGACCTTATGTTGATAATAATTTATTTATTGATGCAGATAAAATTAAAGAAAAAGTTATTCCACTTGCAGAAGGAATTGTTAAAAATAAATTGAATGCTATTTTAAATTCAGATATAAGAATGCATCGCATTGCACAGGTTGAAGATTTAGGGGATATTGAAGTGTTTAATCTTGAGGTTGAGGCTCATAATGAATTAGACCATAATTATGTTGTTTTTACAAAGAAATTCACACCTTTGCTTGTTTCAAATTCTCATGCTGCAATTGTTTCTCGCGAGATGGGAACACCTTGTGTTGTTGGAACTGAAAAGGCAACTGGCTTATTAAAAGATGGCGATGAGATTACTGTTGATGGCAGCAAAGGTGTTGTTTATCGCGGAATTTTTAATATTGCAAAAAAAGATAATAGTTCTTCTGAAAAACCAATGCATGGAATTTCTTATGCCCAGGGCGAATTAATCACTGCTACTAGGATTTATATGAATTTAGGAGAGCCAAATAAAATTGAAGGTTATAAAGATTTACCATTTGATGGAATTGGTTTAATGAGAATTGAATTTATTATAACAGATTATGTCAAAGAGCATCCATTACATATGATTAAAGAGGGAAGGTCACAGAATTATATTGACAAACTTGCTGAAGGAATTTCAATTGTTGCAAGTGTAATTGCTCCTAAACCCCTTATTGTAAGATTTTCAGATTTTAAAACTAATGAATATGCTAATTTAAAAGGCGGTGCTGAATATGAGCCTAAAGAAGATAATCCAATGATTGGATGGCGCGGAGTTTCAAGATATATTTCAGATGAATTTAAACCAGCTTTTAGATTGGAGTGCAAGGCCATTAAGAAAGTACGTTCACAGGGTTTGAAAAATGTGCAGGTCATGCTGCCTTTTGTTAGAACAACATGGGAAGTTGAAAAATGTTTGGCTATTTTGGAAGAGGAAGGGCTTGTTAGAAACAATGATTTTAAAATTTGGTTAATGGCTGAGACACCTGCAATTGCCTTAATACCTGAAGAGTTCGCTTCACTTGATATTGATGGGGCTTCAATTGGTTCAAATGATTTGACACAGGGTGTTTTGTGTATTGATAGAGATTCTACTAAGTTGGGAAAAATGGGTTACTTTGATGAGCGCAATCCAGCTGTTTTAACTGCAATCAAAAGAATTATAGTTGGTTTTAAAAAATGCGGAAAAACTGTTTCAATCTGCGGACAAGCACCTTCTGAATATCCTGAGATTGTTGAGTTCCTTGTTAAAAATGGAATAACTTCTATATCTGTAAATCCAGATGTTGTTGTTAAAACACGTGAGATAGTTGCTTCTGTTGAAAAGAAAATAATATTAGAGAAGATTGAAGAGATGAAGTAATTAGATAATATTCCTTTTCTTAAAACACTAAAATTCCATCGGAGAATTTGGTGTGCTCTAGAACAAGTTCTTGACATATTCCAAAATTTCTTCATGGTTTCTAAATACTTTATCTGCTTCACTAAGTTCGGTTTTGTTTAAATATGTTGTAATCCCAAAAACTTTACACTTTGCAGATTTAGAAGCCTTTATTCCTGCAATAGAATCTTCAATGATAATAACTTCAGAAGTTTTCAAATTTAATTTTTTAAGTGTTTTTTTATAGCATTCTGGAGATGGTTTAGATTGCTTAAAATCTTCACCACTTATTATTAAATCAAAAAACTTTTTAATTTTGTTTTTTTCAATTGTTTTTTTCATAAGCTCTCTATTTGAGCCTGTAGTTATCGCTATTTTAATTTTTTTTGATTTTATGAATTCAAGAAGCTTTTTTATTCCAGGGATTAAATTTTTATTTATAACAAATAACTCTTTTTTTCTTCTTAATTCTGTTACTTTTTTGATTTCTAATTTAGTCATTTTTGGAAATTTTGTTGATAAGAATGAACTTGTTTTTTTACCCGTCATATCTTTAAAATCATTTTCTTTAAGAATAAAGTTAGTATTCTTTAATATGCTTTGTAATTCTTTAAACTTCTTTATTTCACTATCCACAATAACCCCGTCAAAATCAAAAATTATTGCTTTTATCATATTATATTCTAAGACGTTTTAGCTTATAAACTTATTTGAATTTAGGATTTATATGTATTGGATGCATAATATAATCGGGTTCAACATTAAAAATTATCGATGCTGCATTTTTTGTTGGTGCGATGAATCTTTCATATTCCGGCTTAAGGGTATAAAATAAAGCCAGTGCTTCTTCAATGGTATATCCTCTTTTTTTAACATCTCTTTCAATTCTACTTTTTATTTGAGTTTCTTCCTGAGCATCTAAAAAGAAAGATAAATCATTTAATTCCATAAGTTCTGGATAAAGGGTAGTTACCCCTTCAATAATAATTAGTTCTTTTGGTTCTACTATTTCATCAGATAATACTTGACCTGTTGAATGATTGTAAATTGGTTTTTGTATTGTTTTTCCTATTTTAAGTTCTTCAATGTTTTTTCTAGCTAAAAAAGTTTATTTGCTTTAGGATTGTATCCACTTACTTCAAGTTTACCTCTCATTTCACGACTAATTAAATAATCATCTAAATCAACAGAAATACAATTTTCTAAACCATAGTATCTTTCTATATTCTGTCCAAAAGTGGTTTTTCCTGCACCACCTGCTCCAGTAATTCCAATTACATAAGGTTTGTCTGCTTTGTATCTTTCAACAGCCAATTTAACAATATCAAATGCTTCTTGATTCTTTTCATCTGGAATAGGATTTTTTGGTTTCATGTATCTATTAAAGATAACAAATTTATAAATGTTTCTATTTATTGTCTTTTATTAGTAGTTATAAAATAAGAAAATTAAATTATGTTTTCAATTAATTGGTAATACTTATATGGTCATATATTTCTTAGTTAAATAATGTTTAAATAGTCATGATAGACTGTTGAGGATATGGATGGCAACTTTGCTGTTATTTCTGGAAGATCGGGTGAGCATATAAAAAATGAGGTTGTTAAATCCCTTATTGCTAAATATCATTGTGATGAACAAATAGATTTACCGGGATTTTCTAAAGATTTTAGTTGTGGGGAGATTTTCACACAGATTGGAAAGAATATGGCTAAAAAAAACATACATTTTTTCCAGAGTTTTTATGATCCTAAAACTTATTATTACATAAATCAGATTTTAAATTCAAATATGGAAGAGGATGCAAAAAAAGAATTATTAATGAGGTCTTTAACTGAGAATAGGGATATTATGGAGATGCTAAACTTTGGTGATGCAATAAAAAGATCAAGAACGGGAAATGTTCTACTTTATATGACTATGTTGCCTTATTCAAGACAGGATAAGAAAGATGATGGTCGTGTTCCTATTTCTGCAAAATTAATGGCTGATTTGATTGAGAGGGCCTTTGGCAAAAAATTGGAAGCAGTTAATGTCTGTGATTTGCATGCGCAGCAAGAACAAGGTTTTTTTGATGGACCTGTTTTAGATTTTCCAATTATTCCCCTTTATGCAATTGCAATAAGAAATAATTTTGAATTGTCTGATAAAGTTGTTGTACAGATGGCTGATAATGTTATTATGAGTCCTGACAGTGGGGGTTTGAAGAGGGCTGAATCACTTGGAAATTTATTGAAACTTCCTTTTAACTTTGTACCTAAGAAAAGGCCCAAACATGGCGAGGCTGAAGTAAGAAAACTTGTTGAGATGATACAAGGGAAAAGTGTTATTTTTGTTGATGATATTGGGGATAGTTATAATTCTTTGTTAAAAGCTCGTGAATTTTTAATTAGAGATTGCGGTGCAAATGAATTGATGTATGCCTGCATAACCCACAATGTAGCGAGTATAAGTTATAATGATAAAGGCGAGAGAAGAGTTCCTGAACAAACTTTAGATGGAAAGATCAAATTAATCACAACAAATACTGTTCCCAGGGAATTGGTATATTATGAAAAAAATAAAAATATTTATCAAACCGTTATTAATCTAGGTGAGCCATTTGCTGATTTAGTTTATTGTCATCAGAGTGGAAAAACTACTGGAGATGTTTTTGATACCTACAAACAGATGGCTAAAACTAATGACTTAAAATCCTGCAATATTTCTAAATTGCTTTTGTATAATGCTTAAGCTCTTGGCTTCTTGTATAATATTGGAAGAAGAATTCCCTTATTTTGAACTTTTGAAGTTGGAAATGCTTTTAATGTTTTTCTGACAAACTCAGGATATAATGGGGCATTGTAATTTTCAACTGCAATTACATCTAAATTGGTTTTATCCATTGCTTGGATTACATCTTCTATTCTATTGTTTTGAAGAAATGGATGGATGTGTAAGTCTATGTTTGTCATTTTATTCCTCTTCTCCAAAGAATGTAATTGGACCAGTATAATTAAATTCTTTTTTTAATTTTGATTCAAGAGTTTTTCTATATTTCTTATGAACTTGATTTATCAAACTTTCAGAGCTTGCGCCTGCCTGCTTTCCAAATTGCATATACTCCCCTAAAATAACTGCACTTTTATTAGACTCCATATCTGTTACAAATGCAATTACTACATTTATATAATTTCTCCATATTGGATCCCTTCTGTACCCTAAATGATGTTCTTGGGCATCAATTAAGTTACCTTCTCTTTTCTGCGCCTGGAAAATTTCTATAAATTGTTTTTTTACTTCTCCATATCTGGTGACTGGTTCGCAAAAATCCCATAAAACTTTATCAGTTACATACTTAGAATCTGCTCTATATCTTTCTTTATAATCTATTGATTTGTTTTTTTTCTTGGTCATTACTACTGTAAATTACTTGGGTTTATATAGCTTTCTTTTATGTTGTTCCTAATAAGTAGTTATAAATAGAAAGGTTTAAATAGTTAGGGATATTATCAAATAATAGGTTTATATTACTAAAAACAAAAAAGTGAGGTATAAAAAAATGGAAAAAATAAAAAATTATTTAACTGTTGATGGTTGGAAAGCCGATTACAATAGAACTAAGAATGATTTTTCTATAGCTGGTTCTAAGGTCAAAGATTTTGCTGCTGATGAAAATGGTTCAGTCAATACAAACGCTGCTTTAATTGCTGGCGGTTTAGCTGCTGCAGTTTTAGGTGCAGGCTTGTATAGTGGGGTAGAGAACTATGCTGGAAGAGGCGGAAATATTGTTGATTCCGTTGTCAAACCTATTGGTGTTTGTTTAGATGGAATTATACATCCTGGAAATCAATCAGTATTACATATGATTCCTGGTGCTATTGAAACAGCTGGTCTAGCTGCTGCTGGTGTCGGTACTACAATGGCAATAAATGAAAGTGATATGGATCCAAATACTAGAGAAGCATTAAAAGGAATGGGTCTTTTAATGGCTAGCGCAGGTACATATTACTTATATGCTAAAGGTTTTACCCAAGGTCAAATTGACAACATTATAGATTTGGGTACAAGTGTTCCTAATTACGTCTCACCTAGGTTAAATGCATCAGGTTTAACTTGGTTAAATGGTGCAGCCTTAGTAGGTTGTGGTGCTGGGTTAGTTAAAATTATCAAGGGAATGTGTGGAAAATACACACCATCTCAATAAACCGAAAGGCGTATATGTCTTTCTATTACTACTAATCAGTAACTACAAATAGAAAGATTTAAATATGTGTGGATATGCTATATATTAACGTATTTTTATGTTGAAAAATGTAATGCATTTTTGGCATGTTTAAAACAAGTTTTTAATATAGTAAAAAGCCGTGCTGGCTTAAAGCGCATTAAAGGAGGAAAAACAAAATGGTAGAACAAAATAAATTTACATTACCCCAAAACTTAGAGGCTCTATTAGGTAAATGCAATGGGACCTCACAGGCATTAGAGATAGCAAGAGAAAAACCTAGTGTTGATGATGTAGAGACAAGAGAAGCTCTATCTGAAATTTTCCAGGATCCTAGGTATTTGAGCATGGCTCCAGCTAGTTTAGTCGGAGATCTTGGTGTTGTAAAAAACCAAACATATCAAACACTTGATGCCCAATTAGATAATAATACTTACAAAGCAGGAATGAACTTTTACAAAGGCACATTAGACAAAGAAATTACTGCACAGATGTATGGAAATTTAATAACAAAAGAAGGAATCATAACAAAAGAATCAAGTAAAGAATTAAAAGAAGTTGCTGGGAAATTAGCACTTGCTGAAGCAATTGAAAAGGCATTACAAAAAGGCGATGTTAAAAAAGCTGTTGCTTTAGTAGATAGATTAATGGATAAAAACCAAAAAGCCAGAATGATGTACAATGATGTAAATACTGGCGCAGCTTATGAAAGATTCAAGGAATCAATAGTTGCAGATGTTGCAGAAATGCAAAGAGCACAAGCATATAATGTATTAACTCAGGGAAAATTATACTCTGAAATAGACACTGCAATGGTTGGAACAGAATATGGGAAAGCAAAGAGTTTCATGGCTGCTTATGGTGCTTACGGTACACAGCAACAGAAAAACAAGCAAA
>CAYHUT010000022.1:0-11384 GCA_964359835.1 Candidatus Woesearchaeota archaeon | reverse complement strand
AAAATTCATCAAAAGCTTTTTCATAATCTTCAGCTCTAAATTCAAGTTTTTTTAATAAAATATTAACATAACTGATATATGCGCCCCTGTTTCCAAAAACCTTAGTTTCAATCGCTGGACTCTCTTTAATATTTCTAGGTACAGTTGCATTCTCTAATCCACCTAACATCTCTCTAATCTCAGTAACTTTCTTCTTTATTTCTTCGTCTTTATTTCCAATCTTCTCAAAAATTTTACCCTCATCAGAATATTTTTTTAGAAAATCAACAGCTTCATCTAATTTCAAGGATTCTTTTTTGTTAGAAGGCAAATCATCCTTAGAAAACAATCCTTTCAACCATTCTTTTAAGCCCATAACCCCTTTTCTATCTTGCTGAGCTTAAATACTTTATTATTCTCGAGTGCTATTATTGTACCTTAAAGCCCTTTATACTCAAAACAAGGTCTTCAAGCTTGCGCAAATTCCATTTAATTGAATCAGACTTCTTGCGAAGTTCTCCATTACGAAGATCAAGTCTCAAAAACTCGCCGTAAATCTCTTCAACCAATTCACGAATTCTTTCAACTTCAGAAAATCTTTTGTTAATAGCCAAATCAACAGCTTTTCTTACTAATTCTCCAGTTAAATCGCACAAACCCATCAAATAACTCTCAACACTAACTTCAAGTTCTTTGTAGCTAGGAATTCTATGATTTTTAAGAAATTCATAATAAGTTATTGCCTCAACATATTCCTGAAAAGCAACCCCGCTTAGTCCCGTATCATAACTTTTAGTCTTATCTAATTCCTTTATCTTTTTTCTAATCTCTTTTACACTAACTTCAGCATCAGCAACTTCATTCCTGTGCATTGAATAAATTATTAATTTGGATAATTTAATTATATCTCTTGAACTTGTAATTGTCTTCTCTCTTTTGTCTTCAAAGCCTTTTAATTCTGTCCTCATCGCCTCAAAATCTTTCTTATTCATCATCATTTTTGTAGTTCTCCAAGTTTTATTTCTTCATCTCAGCAAGTTTTGCAACTGCTTTATTAATATTAACGCCAATTCCTGTTTTTTTATCATTTATATTATCTGTTAATAATTTTCCTATTCTTTCTAATTCTTTTGTAAATTCGCCTTTATTAACAATTTCTTCAATATTCTTTTTGTAATCAGAAGTTTTCTCAGGATTAATCAAATCATCATAGCTTCCAATCTTACCCAATAATCCTTCAATCTCATCTGTTTTTTTCTTGCCTTCTTCAACTTCTTTTCTAATCTGCTCATCAGTCAAATTCGCAAGAATATATTCAAAAAAGCATTCATTCATGTAAGATAATAAATTTTTCAATTCCATTGAATGCACAAAAATCATCTTGAACTTTTTAACAATGCCTTCAATATCTGTTTGTTCTTTAGTATCCTTGAAATGTGCAATATTTTTTACCAATAATTTTGAATAAGCAGTTATTGTTTCAGCTTCTCTTTCAACTCTTATTAATTCTAATTTATTAACATCAATATTAACAAAATTAACATTGCCTTTTGTTGAAGGAACAATGATTTTTTCTTTAGGAGTATAATCCGATACAGCTGATTCTTCTTCAACAACTTCATGTCTTTCTTTCTGTTCATTCTCAAAACTTTCTTCTACAGATTCTTGTTTATCTTCAACAGGCTTTTTCTGATTAGCTAGCCCAACAATTCTGTCAAAAACCTGTGGTTTTTGATCATAATCAGAAATTGTTTTGCGATTTACTGACATGTCAATTTTTTCAGTGCTTTCTTCCTTTTTTCTGAAAAACCCTGTAATCTTATTTATGAATCCCATAATACTCATATACCTTTAATAAAAAGGATGTTTGTCAAGAACCTTGTGTTCTTGAGCATACCAAATCTCCTTATCAATTGGATGAGGAAATTCATTATTTAAGCTTATTGGTTACTTTTTTTTAATCTCAACAGAACCAGCAGCTTCCAAAAATTTCAAGAAATCATTTACTTTTCCTTTCAGATTATTTCTATGTGCCTCAATCTCTTTAATATGTTCATCGCAAACCTTCTTGCATTCCTCTTTCTTCTTATCATCACTTTCTTTTGATACTTTCTTGTCCTCTTTCTCAACTTTTTCAATAAGCTTCAAAATTGTAGGCAATATTCCTTTATTAGAACTGAAAAAACCCCCGCTTTCATAAATTTCTTTAGCATTCATATCTGCATTAATTAAATTTCCAACTTTCATCTCAGGATTCTTAATTATAATTTTCTGGAAATATTCAGTATCGCCCATTAAAATCTTTATAGAATCTTTAATTGCTTTTGAATTATCCGCTAAATCCGAATAATTTTCGATATTTTTATCTAATAGCCCAATCACCCCATCATAACTGGTTGAATACCCTCTTTTTAACTCTTGGATGTTCGAAAAATCCATATAAGAATTTGATTTCAATCGTTTTTAAACCTTTCTATTTAGTAGTTTTAAAGGAAATTATTTTAACTTCATCGTCGTAAAAAACCCAAGAACATAGCTAAATGCATGTGAAGCCCTTAATGGCTTTTTAACATCAGGTGTTAATCTAAACATATAATCCATTTTATCTCTTATTTCCTGCGGCAAACCAAATTTATCATCGCCAAATACAAGTGCAAGTTTCGAATTATCTTTATTAAAAAATTCTTTTAATTCAATTTCATTCTCGCGAGCCAATTTTGAAAATCCAACTAAAGTATAACCGCGCGGCAAAGAATCAAAAATCTCAATCTTAAATAATTCATAATCAATTCCTTTTGTAATTTCTTTAGCTTTTTTAAGCAGTTTGGGAAAATCACTATTTTTAGTTACAATAATTAACGGAATTTTAAATATCCAGCATAATCTTAAAAAATCTGAAACCTCTTCAACAAGAGTTGGATTCTCAAGTATAACTGAAAATCTTGAATAATTTACAGAAGCCGCACCAACAACATTATACCAGTAATCAAGAGCATAAGAAACTCTGTACATTATCTCATCCGCAGATTTCATAAATTCAACATAAAGAATTATTTCAGCTTTATCTTCACTTACAATAAAACCATCATGTTTCAAATAAGGATTAATATGCTTATATATTGATTTAGCAGAAATCTTAATCTTCTGTAAAAATTTTGTTTGTATCTTGTAATTTTTTTTACCAGTCTCAGAAACAGTCTTCAAGCAATCCTCATTCAATCTTTTGAAATTCAATGGCTTCCAATTAGTTACAATTTTGAAAACTTTTGCAATTTCCTGCATTGAAAGAATTTTGTCAACATTTGAACATTCAACAATTAAACAGTTATCATCTTCTGAAATAATCTTAACAGAAGAATCACTGAACTTTTTTTCAATAACATCCTTGTCTTTCTCAAACCTGTTTAAAAATACTGTGAATTGCATAGTGTTTTAATCATATTATTATATATAAATCTATCCACTATAAACCCCTATAGCCAATTATAGAAAACTTTAAATATTACTTAAACATAATATTCTTATGACAGAAACAACAACAATCCAAATAAACACTGGTTTAAAAAATGTTTTAGGCAAAATGAAGATTTTTCATAGTGAAACTTATAATGAAGTCATTGAAAGGCTTGTAGAAGATACAAGAGAATTAAATGAACAAACAAAAAAAGAAATAGAAAAAGCAAGACTTGAAATTAAACAAGGCAAATTTAAGACTCATGAGCAGCTAGGAAAAGAGCTTGGATTATAATGACATTTCAAATTATCTGGTCAGATTCTGCTTCCAATTCTATAAAAAAATTAGATAAGATAATAGCAAAACAAATTTATAATAAAGTAGGAGAATTGAAGGAAAATCCTTACAGGTATGTTAAAAAATTAACAGGAAGTCCTTGTTTTAGATTGAGGGTAGGAGATTACAGGATATTAATGGAAATAAATCAAGGCATTTTACAAATTCTAATTGTAAAAGTGGGTCATAGAAGTACTATTTATGATTAAATTCATTCATATCTGAGCGCCTCAACTGGCGGCAATGATGCTGCTCTAAATGCTGGAACAAGACCTGAAATAATCCCCACTAAAACTGAGAAAAACAAACTAAATAATATTAAGCTAATACTGACCTGAACACTCAACAGATTCGAACCAGTCAATGATAAAATATATTGCGTGAAATATGCAAATGAAACACCCAGTATAATGCCAATTGTCCCGCCCAGCAGACCAATAAATCCTGATTCAATTAAAAACAAGAACAAGACATTGTTTTTACTTGCACCAACAGCCCTCATAACACCAATATCATTTGTTCTTTCCAAAACCGAAGTAAACATCGAGTTCATAATTCCAATTGAACCAACAACAATAGAAATGCCTGCAATAACAACTAAAACTAATTCAATTGTTCCTAAAATAGATTTAATTTGTTTCAATAATTGTTCTGGTGTAAAAACCTGGAAAGCATCTTTGTCCTTATATTTTCTCATTAATTCCTTTCTTATTTCTTCAGCAACTTTTTCAATATCCTGTCCCTTATGAATTTGAACAACAAACACATTGCTAATATCTTTTTTGCCAAACATCTCTCTTGCAGTATCTAATGGAACATAAACGCGGTTATCTAGTGCAGTGCCTGTTTTTTCAAAAATTCCAACAACTCTAAAATTTCTATTTCCAAGAATAATTCCCTCTTTCACATTTATTTTTTTCTTAAAAAGAGTATTAGAAACCTCGTAACCAATTAAAACACTATCTTTATCAGCAGTTGAAAAATATCTTCCTTCTTTTATTTTAGAATCTGTATCCACTAAACCCTTGGGACCCAAGCTAGTATCATAACTAATAATGCTTACTGAATAAAATTTATTATTATAACCCATCATAGAATTATCATTTAAAACCGCTTGTACATAATCAACACCATTAACTCTTTCAATATAATCTTTAACATCATTTGTCAATCCCATTGAGCCAGATGGCGGTCCAAATAAACCCCCGGGTACAATTCTAATTGCTTTAACTCCAAGTTTTCCAAACTGTTCCTCAACACCATTCTGCATTGCACTTCCAAGAGAAAATAAAAGAATAATTATCATTACACCAATTATAACGCCTAACACAGTTAAACCTGTTCTTAATAATCTATCACTTAAATTTCTAGATATTAACATCCAGTATTGTGTAATCATCTGAGCGCCTCCACTGGCCTTAAATTAGAGGCATTTTTAGAGGGAAGATAACCAGCTAGTAATCCCATCATCCCTGAGAATAATACCCCAAAAATAATTAAAATCGGAGAAATAGTAACTTTAAATATACTATACCCTGCAACTGCTGCAACCCATTCAAACATTTTACTAACAGCAACTCCAAGCGCAACACCAATTGCACCGCCAAATAATCCAACAAGCGTAGATTCAAGTAAAAATATCACCAGTATGTCTCTAGATGTTGCGCCAACAGCTCTCATGACGCCAATATCCTTTGTTCTTTCTAAAACAGAAGTATACATTGAATTCATTATTCCAATTGAGCCAACAATTAATGAAATAATTGCAATTGCCAATAAAACAGTTTGAACAATTCCCAAAATTGAATTTAACTGTCCAAGTAATTGTTCAGGTGTTGCAATATCAAAATCCTCATTGCCTGCTTTAACACCTCTTTTTTTTCTTAAATTTTCTTTTGCCTTTTTAGCTGCATCTTCAGGGTTTAATCCAGGTTTAACAACAAGTTCTATTATATTAATACTCTTATCATTCCCTCCCAACATCTCTCTAATTGCATCTATTGGAATATGAATCATACTATCACTTTCAGGATTTCCAAATTTATCAAAAACCCCAATAACTTTAAAATTTACCCCATTTATTAAAAGATTACTGTTAACACCCACTTTTTTGTCAAAAATATCATTTGCTATTCTTTGTCCAATAACAACTGAGTATTTATCAATATTATTAAAAATTCTTCCCTCAGCAACACTAAAATCTAAATCAGCCCATCTCCCCTCCATATTATCAATAGGATTTGCAGTAACCTGTAAAAATTTTGTTTTTTTTGTATATTCAACAGACCACTGTTTTATAACGTAGGGGGTAACCCATTTGAATTCACCCATTCTGTTAAAAACTTCAACATCGTCGTATGTTAAACCAGATTGCAAACTAAATCCTTGTGTTTTTATTGTTACATAAAGTCTGTTAGAACCCATCTTTGCAAATTGTTCTTTGATTGAATTTTCTAAACCGCTAGAAACAAGAAGCAAAGCAACTATTGCCCCAATTCCAATAATAATTCCAAGAACAGTCAAAGCTGTTCTAAGCTTTCTATATTGAATTCCCTTCCATATAATGAGGAGGTATTCTTTTTTCATGAGCTATTTACTCATCCTTGTTTTTTAAATGCTCTCTTACTTCTTTGTATCTTTGTTTAAGGGCAGAAGGCTTGAAGAACATAATCATGTCATAGATGCCAACAATTACACCCAATACCACATAATTAACAGCTTTTTTGAAGCTTTTATGTTGCACCCATTGGTAAATAGCCGCAACAATTAAAAGAATAAATATTATCATTAATATTGTACCAGTGCTGCTGGTAGTTACAATTAATCCGTATTTTTCAGCTTCATTGCTTGTAAAGAAATTCATGTTTAAATCTTCAATTTTGCTATACTGATTATTGTAAACATCTTTGTAGTCAATCATTACTTTAAATGGTCCTTCTGTTTTTCTATAAATATTAAATTCAGCTGTTTGATAGTCATCTGGTTTTAAATTGCCTACATAAACTTGTGATTTTGAAATAACATCATAACCATCAGAATCTAAAACGCGCATTGTTAAATATTTTATATCAACAGGACCGATATTTGAAACGCTGACAACAACTTTTCCAGCCTTATTTTTTTCAAAAGCAGTCAAATCATCAACGTAAATTGAATAAACTGGCTGTTCATTAACACGAATGCCTACATAAGTAGCTTTTGTTGTGACTGTTCCAGATTCATCAGTATAAGATATTGTAATTGGAATTTTATAAATATCAGCAGGAGCATTTGGTGAGACTGCTAATTCGAAATTAACTCTTTGTTTGTCTCCTGAATTTAATGATTTAATATTTGCTTCTGAAGTCGTTGATTTTGGAGCAAAGTAAGTTGCATTTACAATATCCAATTTAATTGAAATATCCCTTAATGCTGAATTATATGTATTTGTTAGATCAACACCAATTTTTACAATTCCGCCTGGATTAACAATCTCCGGTTCAGTTGAAACATCTGTTAATGTAACTAATTTAGGAATAGTTTGAATTGAAAAATTAACAACCTCTGCGCTAAATAAACCTAATGCTGGTGAATAAAATTGTAAGCTAGTGGTATAAGTGCCGGGTAATGTATTCTCATTAGGCTTTACTAAAAATTTAAAAGATTTTGTTTCAGAATGTTCTAATGAATCAATATGTATTGTCGGGTTTTTTACATCAAAAGGATAATTCTCCACAAAAGTTATATCCATATTTTTAAGGGCCGTATCTTTCAAATTGGAAATCTCAAACCACAGCTCACTTTCCTTGCCAGGTATCATCGGGCTTGGATCATATCTTGCAAAATCAATTCTAAACTCATTTGCTTTTGTAACAATTGTTTGTCTGCCAAATGCTGAAATAGAACAAATAAATAATAATAAAATTAAGACTGCAATTAATCCTCTTTTTTTATGCACCATATTATTCTAATACCCTCCCGTCTTTAATATAAATCTTTCGTTTTGCATGTTTAGCTATATCCTCTTCATGTGTAACCATTACAATAGTTTTATTTTGTTTTTCATGCAATTCACGGAATATATCCATAATCGTTTCTCCAGTTTTAGAATCAAGATTTCCAGTTGGTTCATCTGCTAAAATAACTTCTGGATCATTTATCAAAGCTCTTGCAATTGCAACCCTCTGTCTTTCTCCACCTGATAATTGCATTGGTTTGTGATCTAGTCTGTGCCCCAAGCCAACCATTGTAAGTAAACTTTTTGCTTTCTCTTTCATTTTATTTTGGTTAACATCATGAAACATTGCAGGCAAGCTGACATTTTCTAATGCATTTAAACTAGGTATTAAATTAAAAGTTTGAAAAACAAAACCAATTTTTTTACCGCGAATTCTTGCCAATGTAGTTTCATTCATATGGCTTATATTAATACCATCAAGCAAAACTCTTCCTTTAGAAGGCAAATCTAAGCATCCAATTAAATTAAAAGTAGTTGATTTTCCAGAACCTGAGGGTCCTCGCACAGCAACAAATTCATTTTGCTTGACATATAAACTTAAACCTCGCAAAGCAGGAACATCTACATCTCCAACTTTAAAAATCTTCCAGACGTCATCTAATTCAATAACTTTCTTTGTCATCTCTTTTTTCCTAAGCCTATCGAGGCGAAGTCCGAACACGGGAAAATTTCTGATTTTCTGTGTGCCGAAAATGACTCGCATTTTCCAGCAGATAGGCTACACTTCAAATTTGTGAATTTGTTCCAGACATCATCTAATTCAATCACCTTTTTAGTCATTCTAACCCAAGGAATAACATTCTCAGATATTTATAAGCTTTTGCACAGTCTTTATAAGAATTATATCACAAAATTTAAAGCATTTCTAGCCTGTCCAGAATCCATTCCAATTACTTCTAAAAATGCATAAATATCATTAACAGCTCGCATTGAATAAATATCTTTAGCAAAACTAAAAACAACAATTTTATTTTTAAATTTTCTGCAAAGTTTTATTGCCAGTTTTACTCGTGCAATATCTTTGGGTTCGTACATCCTATCTAATGTAAAACCAATTGCAACATCATTTTCAGTTGCAATCTTGCATAAAACATGATTTAAACCGCAATTTCTTGAGTGCATAAAATCTCTTGAACGTACAGCGTGCGGATTTAATAAAATATCCTTATTTGGATTTTCAACAGCTTTTCTATTAGTTTCATCATCCGCACCATTTACTATTTTTAATTTTTTAAACTCAGGAGAATTACTAGTATAAACTTTTGTAAATCCAAGAGACTTAGTAATCTCTCTATCTCTATCATTCAATTCAAATAAAACCACGTCAATTGCCATGCATTAGAATTATTATTTTAATTTAAATACTCTTCCTTTGTCTTTAAATGGTATCTCAACATCTTTTGGGAATAAGAACAAAAACCATTTTTCGCTAATATTGGGGAATTTCCATTTCCTATCAAAAAGGGGATAAGATTCTTTTTTTCTTCCGTATGCTCGGCCATTTGCAGGATTGAAAATATACATAGAATGATTATAATTATAACTGAGAATATAATGTCCATCACCATCCTCTTCAAAAGGTCTGTGAAGTATTGGCCAGTATCCCATATCAATTACTTTTTTTAAATCATCAACTTTTCCATCTCTAGCTGAAAAAGCATTTAATTCAAAATAATGACCTATATTAATAAAATGGCTAACTCGCGCAGTCCCATAATGGTATATTCTGTGATATTCATTTGTAGGGTCACAACCATATATCTGTTTATATCTTCGTTTATACAATTCTTCTGCAAGAGTAACAAGAGACTTTTCCTTTTCTTTTATTTTAAAATTATCCCTAAGAATAGTTCTTAAAATAGCCATACCGCAAGTATTCTTATGTTCTTGTCTAAAAAATTTTGTTTCCATTGCTTGATGTGATAATACAAAAAAGTATTTAAATCTTATGCAAATTTAAGCTCTATAACCTTCTTTTTATCTCTTTAATCACATTTTTATAATTAATTCTCTTAGAACTATCAACAACAACAACTTCATGCTTATTTTCAGTTGCTTCAACCAAGCAAACCTCTAAAATCTCCATCTCAAGATTTTCTTTAATCTTCAATTTTGAATATTTTCTTTCTACAAGTCTTTTTTTAAATAATTTTAAATCAGGACATTCACAAACAACACAGACATCAACATACTTAGCAGGCAGATAATGGCTCAAATGCGAATCAATAACAATCCCTTCATTTACACTATTATCAATTATCTTAATCAAAATCTTATTCAGCTTATTAACATCAATCTCTTTAGTTTTTCTTTTCTTGTCAAAACCGCAAACAACATTTTTATTGGAATCAATTAATTTCTTAACATCAAGATATTCAAACTTCAATAGTTTTGCAATCTTTTTTGCTATTGTTGTTTTTCCAGAACCAACAGATCCAGAAACACAAATAACATTAACCATTTATTACAGTCCCTATAAAACTTTTCTTTGAAAAAAATCTTTCTAAATTTTTTAAATCAGAGCCTTTTAAAATTACAGTTTCAATTTTCTCTTTCATGATTATTTTTGCAGCCGCTTGATCCAAAACAAAATGCTGGCCTGCTTTGTAATTAATCTTTGAAACAATCCTGTCAAATTTCTTAAAGCTAATATTTGAAATCTGCTTTGCGCCCTTAACCGCTGGGTTTTTATCGTAAAGTCCATCAATATTTGTTAAATTAATGAAATAATCCGCGTTGATATACTGTGCAATCATTGCGGCATCACCATCACTTGTCATTTTTGGCTGGAAACCAAGAGCACCGCAAACAACAATTTTGTCTTTTTTCAATTCAGCATAAACATCATTTAAAGAATCAGGCAGTAAATGAAACTTGCCAAAAAACGAAGCAACTAAGCTTGCATTTAATTTTGTTGTTTCAATGCCCACTAAACTTTCAAAATTCTTTTTGAATTTCATCTTGGTTACAACTGAAATATATTTTCTTGCTATTGAACCCCCGCCACAAACAAGAACAACAGAATTTCCTTTCTTAATCAAATCTTTTACAATAACCGAAAATCTTTTCAAGAAATTAACATCAATCTCTTTAGGAATTATTAACGAACCGCCTAATGATATTACATATTTCATTTTCCCTCCTAATTTATAAGCATACTATTTCTTAATACTTTTCTTTTTCCTTTCAACAAACTCAGCATCAACAGTAAATAAAACTGAATCTCCGCCTACGTCAAATAAACCTAAGCGAGCACCTGCATCCAACCAGCCGTGCGCATAATTCAAGCATGCAAATGCATTAACATAATCACAGCGTTTTTCAAAGTATTTCGCATCTTCAAAATAACGAGTTGCCATATCCAAAAAATCTTTAGCCGATTCTTCAACATCAATCTCAGCTTTTTTATTTATCTTGACTTTTTTCAAAGCTCTTCCAGTAACGTCAAAGTACCTTTTCAATTTCAAATCAGTAATTTCTGTGATTATCATTTGCATAACTCCCTTTTACATTGTATAAATATGGATTGCAAGCATCAGCATCTTTTCTTCCTTCTTCAAGTGCTTTAACAATCTCTTTCTCAGTAATCCCCTCTAACAAATTTACTTTTTCCAAACT
>CAYHUT010000021.1:0-11443 GCA_964359835.1 Candidatus Woesearchaeota archaeon | reverse complement strand
ATGTTCCTTGTTGAAACAAATAACAGGATTTCAAATTTTTCTTTGGTTATTCCCATGTTATTGTTGATGTTTTATTGCTCTTTAAAATTGGAGAACAAATTTTATTTATGGGGTTTTATTGCATTATCCTTCTTATTGCCATTAATTAGTCCATGGTCATTGATTTTTGTATTGGGAATGTTTGCTTATTTGTTTTTGTTGGGCGGAGGATTTTTAACTGCTTCAAAGATAAAAAAAGAGGCAATATTATTTTCAAGTTTTTTAATAATCTTGATTAATTTGGTTATTTACAAAAAAGCACTTTTAGAATATGGGGTCTCGTTAATATGGCAGAATACCCCTGCAAATATTTTATTTGATAGTTTTAGAAGTTTTAATCCAATTGAATTAATAATTGGATTAGGTGTTTTACCCCTTGTTTTAGGGGGATATGGTGTTTATTTAGGGATTACTAAATACAAAACAAAAACAACTTATTTATTTGGCGGCTTTATGCTTTCAATTTTAGTTTTATTGGTTTTTAGATTAATTACCCTAATGACTGGTTTGTTGTTTTTAGGAATTACTCTCTCTATTTTTTCAGCGCTTGGAATTAAAGAGGTATTACAATTCATATCTAAGACAAAGATTTCAAAACTTTTTTGGGCTTTTACCACGGTATTAGTGATTTTGGTTGTTTCATTTTCAATATTACCCTCGTATTCTTCATTGAAATTGAATAAAATTAATGATGCCTTAATTAATGATATGAAATGGGCAAATGAAAATCTTGATTCAGATTCAGTTGTTCTAGGAAATGTCTATGAGGGTGAATTTATCTCGGGAATTACAAAGAGAAAGAATGTTGCAGATATAAATTTCTTGCTAGCACCCAAGCCTATTGAGAGACTTAATGATATTAATTTTATCTACTCCACTTGGAGCGAGGCAAAAGCACTTGAATTATTAACTAAATATAATATCAAAGCTATTTATTTTTCCGAACAGACTAAATTCTTGTATAACCTGGAAGAATTAAAATATACCGAGAATAATGATTGTTTTTATAAGGAGGGGGATTTCTATGTTGTTAAATGCTAGCCCCAGAAAAACAATAATTTATTTGTTCATAATCTGCTTGGTTGTATTAAGCATGCCTCTTTTTTTACGCGCTAAATTTGCAGATAATAATTTGATTGGTGAGGAAAGTTATTCTAATTACAAGCTTGCAAACATGATTAAAGATAATGGTTTTGTCAAATATGATGAATTGAGTTATTCTGGCAGAGATTTGAAATATGAACATGGATATGTTGGTTTATTGTCCTTATCTCCGAGATTATTCAGCTGGATTTTGCCAATATTGTTTGGATTATTTAGTTTTGTATTGTTTTATAATATTGTGAAAAAGTATGATTCGGACATTGCATTGATTTCTTCTCTTTTGCTGATTTTTTCTCCGAGCTTTATTTATTTATTTTCTGTTTCAACCAAATTTTCAGCAGCTTCAATGTTTATTTTATTGGGACTTTATCTTTATCTCAAGGGAAAAGA
This sequence comes from Candidatus Woesearchaeota archaeon, assembly GCA_964359835.1. Lineage (GTDB taxonomy): Archaea > Nanobdellota > Nanobdellia > SCGC-AAA011-G17 > GW2011-AR18 > CAYHUT01. The sequence goes on along the minus strand of CAYHUT010000021.1, from coordinate 9,910 downwards.
TTATAACAAATATTTAAGTTATGCATGTTTCATTGCTGTTTCATTTTTTAGCATAGAAGCATTTTTTGTTTTATTTTTAATTGGTTTATTTTTTGCTTATAAGAAAAAGATTGAATGGCAATTTTATATTGCTTCTGTGTCGTTGAGTTTAGGAATACTTTATATCCAATTTGGAAATTTATTGTTTAACTTTAGCTTGTTTTTTGAAAGATACATTCCATTTGATTTCTTTTCATCAATTGGAGTTTTATTTTCTGATTTGGGAGGCAGATATGGTTTTGGATTATTTTTATTCTTGCTTTCCTTGATTGGAATATATTCAATTGGGCGTGATAAATATAAATATATTTTATGGTTTATTTTTTACTTTATTTTATTAGTAGCAAGTGTTTATTTCCCGTTTTTAATCTTGTTTGTTAATTTTATATTAGTTATTCTTGCCTCTTATGGGGTAATATATTTTATAGATATGGAATGGAAAAGTACGACTTTTAGAAGTGTGACAATCCTTGTTATTATCTGTGGCTTGCTGTTTTCAAATTTAAGTTTTTTAAATAATATAACCGAGATTGAACCTTCTCCAAATTATATTGGTGCTGTTAATTTTTTAAATGATAGTGCTTTTAAAAATGTTATTTTTTCAGAATATAATCGCGGTGTTTATATTAATTTAGCGGGAAATAAGAATGTTGCAGATTCTAATTTTTTAGGAGTGCTGAATGTTGCAGAGAGACTAAGTGATTCTAATTTATTATTACATACAAATAAAATGTCTGAAGCAAGAAAAATTATTAACAAGTATAATATTAAACGCATTTGGATGGACAAAGAAATGAAATCAAGACTTTATATCAACGATGAATCTGAATTGTTGTTCTTGTTGAAATATGCAACAAATGACTTTTACAAAGAATATGAAAATGATGAGGTTGAAATCTGGGGAGTTTATTCAAGACAATGATTTTTGAATGGTATATCTGGATTATGGCATTTGTTTCGGCATTCTTGTCTATTTTTTGGATAATGGTCAATTATGTTTATGAAAATAAAAAAGCAGAGGAATTGAAAGTTTTTCCAAGCGTAACAATTACAATACCTGTTTGGAATGAAGAGAAGGCAATAATTCCCACCATTAAATCAATCTTGAAATTAAATTATCCTGCTGATAAAATTAATGTTATTGTTGTTGATGATAAAAGTACGGATAATACTGTGGCTGTTGTTGAGAATTTTTTAAAACAAAAACATGAGATTAAAATAAAACTATTAAAACATAAAGAGAATAAAGGAAAAGCTGGTGCTGTTAATACTGCTTTGAGACAAGCGAATTCAAAATATTTCTGGATTTATGATGCCGATTCAATTGCAAGCAATGATTTACTAAAAAACATGATTGCACGATTTGAAGAATCAGGAAATAATGATGTTGCAGCTGTTGTTGCAATCACCATGATTAAAAATAATGGCAACTGGGTGGAAAAAATGCAGAGGCTTGAATATGTAATGGCAGCCTTTGTAAGAAAATTAATGAGCAATGTTGATACGTTGCATACTACTAATGCTTTAAGCATGTTTAAAACAGATGTGCTGAAAAAAATGGGCGGTTTTGATATTGGCAACTTAACTGAAGATTTTGAGATTGCAATGAGGCTTAGAAGCAATGGTTATAGAATTGTTATGTGTGAGCACGGGAAATTTTATACCGATGTTCCTCGCACAATCAAAAAAATGTGGATGCAAAGAGTAAGGTGGTTTCGCGGTTATATCTATAATAATTTGAAATATAAGTATATGTTATTTAATAAAAAACTGGGAATGCTTGGTTTATTCCAGATACCTATTGAGATTTTTATATTATTGTCTGTTTTCTTTTCAGTTGTTTTTTTAGGGTATAACTTTATTATTTTATTATATAATCTATTTTTTCAGGCTTTAATATTAAAATGGAATTTTTTTGATTTTACAATGCCTACTTTAAGAACTTTTATTTTAAATATAAACTGGAAGCTTTTTTTCCCGTCTACAATTGTTTTAGTTTTTGGTTTATTTTTATATTTTTCAGCGCATAAATATGTAAATGAAAAATGGAAGTTTTATATACCTTCGATATTGTATTTATTTGTTTATCCGCTGTTTAGAAGCTTGCAATGGATACATGCCTTCGTATTGGAGTTTGGAAGGGCTGAAAAAAAATGGTAAAATACTTAAGAAGAATAATGATTATATCATCTTTTTTAATAGTGGTGTTTATCTTTTTAGCAGGGCTTTATGTCGGCACTTTTTTTGATAGTTCTAGGATTGTTGATGTAAATGAGATTTTGATTAAGGCACAGATGGATACAGATAGTTTAGTTACTGAAAATGATTTTTTTAATACTTTTGCTGTTACTGATTGTAATTTATTGAATAATAGAATGAATTATCTTGGTGAAAGGCTTGGAGAGATAGGAAGAACACTTTCAAGATATGATGCCAAAAACATGATGAGTAAACAAGAATATGATATCCTAAAAGAAAAATACTTTTTATTGGAATTAAAAGTTTATAATTTAAAAAAACGCACTTCTGATTTATGTACTGCGGACATTCAACCAACAGTATTATTTTTTTACAATACTAAAAACAACCAAGAATCCTTAAACCAGGGTTATGCACTTGATTCAATTGTAAAAAATAATAAAGAAATTTCTATTTTTTCATTTGATGTAGATTTTAATAATAGTGCTGTAAGATCTTTGATCTTTTATTATAATGTTACTTCGATTCCAACAATAGTTGTTAACTTCAATGATAAACATGAAGGATTTATTAGCGAGAGAGAGATTAATGCTTTTATATTAAATAGTAAAAATGTGGTTGTAAACAAGAAATAATTTTTTTGTTTAATTGTAAAAAATAAGGAGAAAAATGGTAAATTGCGAGATGTGCGGCAAATCCAAGGATTTGAAGCTTAAGGGACATGCGCTTCGCTTAGTCCCGAAGGAATAAAATGGTAAATTGTGAAATGTGTGGGAGAAGAGGGGAACAATTAAGTTATTCTATAATTGAAGGCGTTAAATTGCAAGTTTGTCCTAAATGCGCCGGCTTTGGAAAGTTTGCTGGAAATGTTCCTAATATTATTAAAGAAGATGATAATAAAAGATTTGAGTTTAGTCGTAAAAATGAGGAAGAGGAAGAATTAGTTGTTGAGGATTTTGCTTCCATTTTAAGGAATAAAAGGGAAAAATTTGGATTGTCACAGAAAGATTTTGCAATGAAAATTAATGAGAAAGAATCTTTTGTTGCAAGCTTGGAGAATGGCAAGACTTCTTTGAGTTTAGAAACTGCCAAAAAACTTGAGAAATTATTGCATGTTGTTTTGGTTTATAGACAGAAAGCTGTTCATCTTGGCAAGACTGAGAAAAGCGGCGCATTGACAATTGGTGATTTGCTTGGAAAAAAATGATGAATAAGAAACAACTTGAATCTAAAGAAGAAAGAGAATTAACAGAATGGTCTGTTAAAATTGGCAAAGATTTAAATAAAAAAGTATTTAAAAAACTGCTTGCTAAACTTTCTCCTGATGAAAGGAAGGAATTGTTAGGCCATTAATGTTTATGGCACTAAAGAGTTACTTGAAGTTTATTTGGAAGGCAAAAAATGATGACAAATGCAAAGCATTTTCAGCATGTAAAAAATTTGGAGAATTTTTCAACATGAATAAAAAACAATTAGAAATAAAATTATCTTCCTTGAAAAGTTTTGTTTTGCGAAAAATTGAGCTTGAACAATACCAAAGCTCTTCGGAGCTAGCGTCTTTTATTTTATTGAAAGCGCTTTTTAATAATGATATTAAAGGCAAAGTTGTTGCAGATTTGGCTTGCGGTAATGGTATTTATGGAATTGGTGCCTTGTTGTTTGGTGCTAAAAAAGTTTATTTTTTAGATGTTGATTCTGATGTGCTTTCTATCTGTAAAGAGAATGTTAAATCTTTGAAGTTGAGTTCTAAGGCTGTTTTTATTAATTCGGATGTTAGTTCTTTTGATAAAAAAGTTGATACTGTTTTAATGAATCCGCCTTTTGGCGTTCATAAGAGAAAGGCTGACAAGGATTTTTTATTACGCGCTTTTAACTGTGCTAAAGCAGTTTATAGTTTGCATAAGATTGAATCTAAAAGTTTTATTTCTGAGATTTCAGCTGAAAATGGTTTTTTAGTTTCTGAGATTTTTCCAATTAAGATGTCTGTCAAGAAATCTTATTCTTTTCACACTAAAAAAGAAGTTTCAGTTGATATTGGACTTTGGATTTTAAGAAAGGGATAAGGTAACATTTATATAGTAGTTTTTTCATGAAAGATTTAGATATAAAACAGATAAAAGAGGTATCAAAATGAATTACAAAAAGCTTTCTATCATTTTAGTCTTATTTAGTATTCTTATTTTAATGAGTGTTGGTGTTTTTGGATTAAGCGGAGTTAGTGTGGGTGGTATTGGTGGTATAAATATCGGTGATGGAATTAATACCGGTAATTTAAATGTAGGAGATCTTTCAAAAATATGCATTTATATTTCAGGCGGTCACGCTTCTTTTGATAGTAGTGTTTTTGTTAATCCAGATAAGGTTTGCTTGTCTGTTGGTAGTTTCCCAATTTATATTTCAGGCGGACATGTAGCTGCTGGTACTGGTAATAATGTTTTTGGTAATTCTGTAGAATCCAACTTATTTTATTGCAGTTTACAAAAAGTAGTTGGAAAGATGGAGACTCCTGAATTATATATAAGTTCTCAAGGTGGTCATGTAGCTAAAACTAATATTTTTGGTTCAGCTGGAATTCCTATATATTGCGGCGGTGCAAGCTCTAGTACTCAGGTCACAGGTGTTGAAGGTGCTGATTGTGCAGAGTTAGCTTGCATAGATAAGACTGTAAATGGAGATTGCGTAACCAAAAAACTTGATTCTAATGCATGCGACCAACTTGTTATATCAACTTGCGGAGATAACTCAAAATGCCAATCTAATGTTTGTAATTATAATTCTGCCACTTCAAAATTCCAATGTACAGCTACTACAACAGCTGTTACTGGCAAGGGGGCTTTAGGAGATCAGTGTGGCAATTTCGGAGATAAACCTTGCTCAAATAATGTTGAATGTAAAACTGGAATTTGCGGTGGAGAGGGGGCAAGCTGTACTAAATTTGATCCAACTTGTAAGATTCAACCATGTGCAAATGTTGCAGATAATACTAAATGCGTTTCTAATGAATGTGTAAAAGATAGAAATGAAGATTTTACTTGTACTAAACCTAAATCCGCAAGTGGTGGAAGTGAAAATTGTCCTCCTTGTCCTAAAGATACTTCTTGTAATGTAAATACTAATACTTGTGTAAGTGCTCCAGGTTGTCCTAGTTGTTTAGAAGGACAGATTTGTGATGAATCTAAAAAAATGTGTGTAAGTAAAGGTGATGACGGGACTAGTTGTATTCCTGGTTGTGGAGCTAATGAAAAATGTGAAAATTCAAAATGTGTTTTAGATATTACGAATGGAAATAGTGAAGGATGTCCTCCTTGTGAAAAAGATACTACTTGCGATTTAGATTCTAAAACTTGCGTACCTGCGTTAGGTTGTCCTACATGTTTAGAAGATCAAATGTGTGATGAATCAAAAACACCAAAGATTTGTATAAATGTTGGCAATGATGGAAGTTCTTGTTTTCCTGCTTGTGATCCAACTAAATTCTGTGAGGCTTCAATATGTGCAGATCGTTCAGAACGTGAATGTACTATTGTTGCAGATTGTACAGCTCTAGGAAAAATAGATAATACTTGTTCTTCAGGTGGCGTCTGCGTTCCTCCTGAGGATGAATGTACAGTTTTAGATGATGCAAAATGTGGAGCTTATACTTGCAATACTAATAATAAAGAATGTTTAACAGAATGTGTAAATTCTGCAAATTGTCAAGGTGGATATGAATGTAATGCTAAGTTTGATTGTGTAAGTAAAGGTGGTCCAAATAATGAAAATGGTCCTTGTGAAGACGATTCAATGTGTTCAGCAACTCAATTTTGTAGCCCTGATAAAGTTTGTATAGATTTTGCATGCAATAATGATGCTGATTGTCCTCCTAATGGTTTTTATTGTGACACTGCCGATAATACTTGCAAACAGAAAGAATGTGATGTAAATATTATTAAAGAATATTGTGGTGATGCTAATTTTGAATGTGTAAGTAATTTATGTACTCCTCCTAATACATGTACCGCGAATGCAGATTGTCCTGGTAATTATGTTTGTGAATATATGGAATCAGGAGATACTTGTATTTGGAAAGGCAGATGGTCAAGTGAATCTTGCTTTGGTTTAGGCGGTACAACTTGTTCAAAAAGTGAACAATGTTTTGGAGATAGGTGGATAATGACTTCTGGAACTTCTTATTGCTGTAAACCAACAATAGGCAAAACAAATCCTTGTGTTTCAAAAGAAAAAACATTTGTTTCTTCATTAGGCGAAGAAGCATTTATAGCTAAGGGACCTTGTGTTGATGGCAAAAGAAATATTCAATACTGTTCTGATGAAAATTGTAATAAAGTACAAGATACTCAAACTGAGCCATGTACATCAATTACTAAGAAAGGAACAAAGATTCCTGGATTTGGAACAAGTGCTTTGATAGTTGGCTTGTCAATAATTGCTGGCTTTTACTTCTTTGCAAATCGCAAAAACAATGCGCCACCACGCCCTAAGGGATGTGGTTTAGTTGGCGATTGTTTTTGAGATGTTCAAGGCACAACTGCATTCTTTAGGATGCAGTTTTGTCAAGTGCCTTGACATAAAAAGAGAAGAAAAATGTAACATGATGAAAATTAAAATTTTCAGCATGCCAAAAATTGCTTTGCAATTTTTAAGCATGAAAAAGATTTTTATTTTAATTCTTTTTAGTTTTATTTTAATTGGTGCTAGTGGTGTTCTTGGTCTTAATTGTTGGAGTGATGCTGAATGTTTATTTGGGGATAGATGTTATAATCATGCCTATTGTGTATCTGGTTGCAATTTGAATTCGCAATGTCCTATTGATACACGATATTGTGATACTAATGATAATATTTGTAAGTCTTGCACTTCTGATAGTCAATGTCCCAATGCTTATTCTTGTACTGCTGGAGCATGCGTACCAAAACCTTGCATTGATGCAACTTCTTGCGGGACTGATAGGGTCTATAAATGCGTAGATAATTTTTGTAAACCTAACTGTGCTTTTAATTCTGATTGTGTAGGTTTTTTGAGATCATCAGATTATCTTTGTTTAGGCACAGAACCTATTGGAGCTTGTTATAAAAATATATGCTCTAAAGATTCAGATTGCCCTTTTAGTATGACCTGTAACAATAAGAAATGTGTAAAAACTTGTGATGTTTCTTCTGAGTGCAATATTTTTACACAACTATACAGTTTATGTAACTTAAATACTAAAACCTGTGAAGCTGTTCCAATTCCTTGCACTGAGGCTAGTTGTAAATTATTAGGTTCAATTTATACATGTTCTAATAACCTTTGCATAGAAGGTTGTAATAGTCCTGGTGCTAGTTGTCCTACTGGAACAGTTTGTAATTCTGGAACAAATAAATGTTCTTTGTCTGTTAATTGTAATAAAGATTTAGATTGCACTATACAATATGGCAGTGGATATAGTTGTGATCTTGGAACACAAAAATGTAAAAAAGCAACATGTAATCCTGCTAATTGCAATGGATATGGTTGTGATAGTGTTACTGATCAATGTAAGACTAGTTGCACAGTAAATGCTGATTGTAATGTTGCTAGTGGATATATTTGCAAGGCAAATAAATGTACTCAGTCCTGTCAAATGAATTCTGAATGTGCTTCATTAGGGGCAGAGTATCAGTGTGTTGCTTTTAAATGTAAAAATATGTCTTGTCCTACACCAACCCTTACTCCATTGACGGCATGTCCATTTGGTGGCATGGTCTGTGATTCAGACAAAATTTGCAAAACTAAATGCGCTGTAACTGATGATTGTAATTCCTTCTCAAATGGTTTTAATGTAGGATGCAGCATTATAAATAATCTTTGTACTCTTGGCCCTGCTTGTACTGATGATACAATATGTATCTCTACTTTTGGAGTAGGAGCAAAGTGTAATACTAATAAACTATGCTCTCCTCCTGATTGTAAAACTGCTTTATGCCCTGAGAATTATTTTTGCACTAGTGCTATAGGCTGCGCAAAATTTAGTTGTACTAGTGATGCTAATTGTGCTGTTCCCCTCGATGGTGTTCCGGGTTCTTGTGATACAACAACAAAATTCTGTTATAATGATTGTACAAAAACAGGTTGTCCGCCAAATCCTGCAGGCACAAGTTGTAATACTGTTACAAAAAAATGTGAAAAATCTTCAATACCAAATAAATGTATTAGTGATTCAGTTTGTCCCGCTTCAAAACCTTATTGTGATATCGCTTCTGGAGTTTGTGTAAGTACACCGCCTGTAATTAGTTGTACTTTAGATGCAGATTGTCCGTCTGGGAAAGGTTGTGTGAATAAGGTTTGTACAATTAATACTGAAGGTTGCGTTAAAGATAATGATTGTTCTGTTGATAATATTTGTTTAAATAAAAAATGTGAATTAAAGTGCGATCCTACTACTTGTGGAGGATATCTTTGTAATGCTACGAATAATAAATGTACTGCTGCTTGCAATGCTGATAAAGATTGTACTTCTCCTGCCAAATGTAATGCTGCTCAAAATAAATGCGTTCGATGTTTAATTGATATAGATTGTGGTGGAAATAATTTAGTTTGTTCTAATAATATTTGTACAACAAAACAATTAACTCCTGGAACTTGTGATATTAATGCTGGTTGTAAGGGTACTAATGAAGTATGTGTTAATTCAAAATGTATAGATACTACCTCAAAGTCTTGTATTGAATTAGGCGGAACTACTTGTGAAAGTGGATATGACTGTGTAGATAGTACTCCTTATGGAACTTTAACATCAAGTAAATGTTGCATTCCAAAACCAAATGAAAAAGCTGCGTGTGTTTCAAGTGAACAAATATTTGTACCAAGTCAAGCGTCCGAGGTTTTTGTAAAGAAAGGACCTTGTGCTGATGGAAAGAGGGATGTTTATTATTGTCAGAATAAGGATAGTTGTGGTAATGCCGAAAAATCTTCTGAGCCTTGCACGGCAATTACAAAGAAAGGTTCAAATGTAGATATATCTGCATTTGGGTTATACGCCGGGGTTGTTGCTTTGCTTGCGATTATTATTTATTACTTAATTTTTCACAGAAGAAACAAAACGAAGAATAAGAAAAATGTTAAGAAGAAATTGAATAAAAAAATTCTTAAAAAAAACAATATTAAGAAAAACATAAAAGTTAAGAAAAAACATACTAAAAAACATTGATTTCTTGCAATTTCCATTAGACAGATACGAGCAAAGCTTATAAAGATTAAAACTTAAGATCTTTTTTAATGGAAGAAAATAAAGCCTTGGTAGTTTTTGAAGGCAAGGATATTCGAAAAATTTGGTATAAAAATGAATGGTGGTTTTCTATTGTTGATGTTGCTGCTGTATTATCTGAAAGTCCAAACCCTAGAAGATATTGGTCTGATTTGAAAATACAACTAAAAGAACAAGGTTTTGAGTTGTACGGAAATATCGTACAACTGAAATTGCAATCTTCTGATGGTAAATATTATGAAACTGATTGTACCAATACTGAAGGAGCATTTAGAATTATACAGTCAATCCCCTCGCCTAAAGCAGAACCATTTAAATTATGGTTAGCTAAAGTAGGTTATGAAAGGGTGTAAGAAATAGAAAATCCCGAATTGGCGCATGATAGGGCTAGAAAATACTATGAACTTAAAGGTTATCCTAAAGACTGGATAGATAAAAGATTAAGAG
>CAYHUT010000020.1:0-11502 GCA_964359835.1 Candidatus Woesearchaeota archaeon | reverse complement strand
ACTAGATTTTGAAATAATTGCATCAGAGAAAGGAAAACTATATAAACTTAAAAAGGCTTTGATGAACTATAATACTATTAAAGGTGAAACAAAAAATGAAAACAATGAAAGTAACCGGAGTTTTCGGTATGCCTGTTTATACTGATGAAGGCAATTACTACGGCGATGTTGAGGAATCAATAATCTCCGGCAATAAGGTAAATGGCTGGCGTATAAGAGCAACAAAACACTCTAGACTAGCTCGCGTTCTTTCAGGAGCAAAAGGGTCTGTTGTGCCTCATAATTTCGTAAAAGCAATTGGCGATATAATGATTATCTCCAAAAATGCTCTTCCAGAAGAAGGCGAAGAAGCAGTTGCTGAAGAATTCTAATCTTTTTTGCATATTTTTATTTTGATTATTTTTATTTCTTTTTAGCAACATAAATATCTGCTTCTAGCATCTTATTATCCTTGTAAAAATGATGCGTGAAATAAACATTTCCAGAATTATCAATTGTCGGCTCACCTGCAAGAGAAGAGAACATTAATTCAGGTGCAGTCCATTCTCCATTAATTTTCTTAGAACGCCAAATACTATAATCTTTGTAAAACCACAACTCTGTTCCCGTAGGATTCAAAGCAGGCCATCCTTCAGAATTTGCACTATTCACTGATTCAATATTCACAGGTTCAGTCCATTCTCCATTAATTTTTTTAGACATCCAAATATCCAGGCCCCCTTTACCTCCTGTTTTCTCAGAGTGAAAATATAATTCATCATTAAAAATATGCAATTCCCCCACCTTGTAATTTGAATTAAAATCTACATTTTTCCAGTTCTGCCATTTCCCATTTACAAGTTCAGCAGAAAACCAATGAATTCCACTATAACCTTCACGTGCTGAACAAAACAACATATTATTTCCCGATACAAATTCACAGCCATCCAAAGCTAATTTTTTAGAATCTTGCAATACCACACGTTCAGGTTTAGACCACTCATTATTAACTTTTTTAGAAACCCAAATTCCTGTAACACCATCCAATAACTGTTTTTCAGCAGGAATTCTAACATCAGGCGTAAAAAAGAAATAAAAAGTATTTCCATCAGCCAACATGAATGGAGAATCTTCAGCACCAGCAGTATTTATTGGATAAGGCATAGGCACAGGATCATTATATTCTGCTGAATGTGATTTTGGTGGATTAACATCTGTAACAGTTGTTATTTTCACTGCATCAGCAGGAATTTTACTTTCTCTATCAACAACAACTTCTTTTTGGATATCTTTTAGAGTATTTTCTTTAATATTTTTTTCTACATTATTGTTATTATTTTCGCATCCAACTAACAGAACAATACACAAAATAATAAATAATATAATTTTAATTTTCACAAATTTCAAAATACCATCCAATATATAAAACATTTGAATAATAACCTTTGAAACAACAATAACCTTTGAAAAATAAAATTTTTTCAAGGTTACGAAAATGCTCGGCATTTTCCATAACCTTTATATACTAATTCTCTTATTTTTATAACAATGAGATTCCGCTGAATTTCAGTGTGCTCAAGAACATTGTTCTTGACATAGAAAAAGAGTAAAAATGGCAGCCCCACTAGTTAATGCAATTACATTCTTTAAAGATTTTGGCTTGTTTGATGTAGTACTTCCCTTCCTTTTAGTTTTCTCAATTATGTTCGCAATATTAGAAAAAACAAGGATACTTGGAGAAGAAAAAATAAAAGAAGGCGTGACAATGCCAAAGCGTTCTTTGAATGCAATGGTTTCATTTGTAGTAGCAATGCTTGTTGTTGCAACAAATAAAATTGTAACCGCAATTAATACCGCTCTTCCAAACGTAGTATTTTTAGCAGTAGTAATCATTTGTTTCCTTATGCTTGTAGGAATTTTCTACAAAGATGGAGATTTCGATTTTGCAAAAACTCACGAAGGTTGGGTATACGGATTTATAATAATAATTTTGATATTAATAATCGCAATATTTTTAGATTCATTAACAACTGCTTCAGGGGAAACATGGCTTACTTATGGTTTTAATTATGTTGTTGAAAATTCATCAGGTCCATTAGTCACATCATTAATATTTTTAGTTGTTACATTATTAGCAATATTTTTTATAGTAAGATCGCCATCAAAAGGTAAAGATGAAAAATAAAGGAGGATGTTAAATGTTATTTCAAACAAGCTTTGATTTCAGAGATACAATAACCCTATTGCAAGAATCAGGAGTCTATGAGGTATTGTTGCCTTTCTTGTTAATATTCGCAATTGTTTTTGCAACATTAGAAAAAACAAAAGTTCTTGGAGCTAGTAAGACAAATATAAATGCTTTAGTAGCACTTGTTATAGGCTTGTTATTAATTGTACAACAAACAATAGTTCAAACAATAAACACATTCCTACCAAGAGTATCTTTAATTATTGTAGTAATTTTAATGTTCTTATTAATAATAAGTATGATTGCTGGAAAAGAATTCAAAGGTTTGCAAGGTACTTTCTTAACATTTGCAATTCTGGGCGTTATAGTTGCCCTATATTTTGCACTAAGTCCTTCAACAGACATCTCTCAAGAAACAAGAGATTCTCTACTAAGAATAGGATTGCCTTTGGGAATATTTTTAGCATTGATGTTTTTCATTACAGGCGGTCCAAAAAAACCAGATGAACCTAACTTCTTTAAAAAATTAGATAACGCTCTTTCTGGTGGATTAAAAGGGGATAAGGACTAATGGCCACTTTACTAGATACAGGATTGTTAACTTTCTTCCTTCCGGTATTTGTATTTATCTTTGTTTTTACTTTATTATTTGCTTTATTAGAAAAAGTAAAACTATTCGGAGATAATAAAACATTAAATGTGGCTGCCGCTTTATCAGTAGCTGCAATCTCATTATTCACTGGACAGTTCGTAGGTTTAATAGCAATAATAACACCTTGGATAATATTCTTGTTAGTAATATTATTTATGATATTTGCAATATTTGGTTTCTTTAATGTTAAAGATGAAAAGATTTGGGATTTGTTTGGTCACACACCTGTATTCATTATAATTTTAATAATTGTAATAATTGGTATTTCAATTGTATTCGATTCAACATTAAGCCCATATCAACCTTCTAACCCCAATAGTGTTGCTGTAATGTCTGCTGCATCAGGTACAAATGCATCAGTTCTTGAAGCTAAAACAACCAACAGCAGAGAACAAACAATAAAGACAATAACTAACCCCCGACTTTTAGGAGCATTATTCATGTTAGTAATTGCTGCAGCAACTATGCGTTATCTCGTTGATAAATATGCTATAGAAGGAAAATAAAAAATTATTTTTTATCTAATTTCTTTTAATTCTTTGGTTATCTTGTTTAATTCTTTAACATTGCTTGTCAAAGGCTCAATTATCTTCTCAAAAACTTTTTCAAGAGCTTTCATCTCAGTATGAACATTTTTCATGTCAATATCATATTCTTTAACCTTGCCAAGAACAGCATTCTGTAAATTATCAAATCTTTCGTTTATCCTGACAATCTCTTGTTTTATAGAAAGAATATTAGTATCAACCTTCTCTTTCCAAACAGCAATATTACCAACACTTGATAATAATTCCTGCCATTTCTCATTTATAATAGCTTCAGCAACCTCATGAACTCTATCATTGTCTGTACTGTCATAAGCGCCATAACTTGAACCAGTGCCTGAATATGCTGGTGCCTGTTCTTGTTCAGCAGGAGCTTGCATTGTTGTTTGGGGAATATTAATTTCAGAATTTTCAGCTTCTTCAGCTGCTGGCGCAGGAGCATCATCTACCATGCCATTTACTCCAGCCTTAATTGCAGAATAATCGTTAGTTGCCATCTTTTCCTTCTCTTTTTTTTATTTTGCTAAGTTCATCCTGAACTATTCTTAAAACCTCTTTCTCAGTTGTAAAATTCATAGGATTCCAGAGATTAATATACTTTTCTAAAAGCTTAACATCTTCCTTTCTTGCAAAAAAATCAATTTCGCCGATTAAATGGCGTAAAGTTTCTTTAATTTCAAAAATTTCTTTTTTAATATCTTTTATATCTGAATTAATTACTCTATCTTCATTAACAGTCTTTTTATATTCTTCAATCATGTTCTGATTAATTACAAGAACTCTATCTCTAAGCAAATTATATCTTCCTTCAAGATCTCTTACTCTTGCATTCATATCAACTAAGAATTCCTGTAACCCACTTTCTTGTTCTTGCATTTGTTCAGCCATTTTATTTTTTTATTTTGGGGTTAAGCGTAAGCGCACACCCCTCTGGATACCCCATAGCCAGCTAGGGTTGTTCAGCCATTACTAAATCCGAAAGGTATTTTAACTATATATCTGTTTTTAATTGTATACCTAACCATAATAAACATTATGTTAGTATATAATAGTGGTAATCTTCCTAAAAGATTGCCAAGGTACTAAATTGCTATTCAAGAAAAAAACAAAAACCGGTGAGCATGAAATTGCTAATGAGGGCGGTGAGCAAGTCATGCACATCAATTATGAAGAGTATCAAAGAACTCCTTCTGTAGAAGATGATGCTCTCACAATGTCTCGTTTAATAGAAAAGCTTTCTCAAGAACCTTCAACTGCCAGAGTAATTTTTCATCAAAAAAAGAAATACGAATACAGTCATAGCCAAACAAGGATGCTTTCTGAAGTTGCAGCTATTTACAATCATTTCATAAAGCAAAAAAAGATTTTAACATTAGCAGCATTAGAAGCATATGGTCCAATTGAAGATTCTTCAGTTAGGTTGAGAAATCTGCAAAATTTAGTTTTAAATTTATTAAGAACAGATCCAATTGGAGCATATGTAGAAACAAAACGTTTGATCAGAGAAGAAAAAATAAATCTTTCAAAAGCCGATGAGAATTATAAGACATTAATTCAGCCTTACTTAAAAACAATAACTGAAATTCATGATTTACTCTCTAAAACCAAATTAATAGATTCAACAACACAATATCACGATGGTTATATTATTGGTTCAAGAGATATTTACAAATCAATATTCAGACCGATAATAACACCTGATTTTATGTACACAAAACTCCAATCAACACCCCCTTTAAATGGAGAAGAAATAGATGCTTATACTGTTGGTAAAAATTCTTATGTCCAAATTTTTAATACTCCTGAAACAATCAAGCAGCTTTATCATATTATTCCCCCAGAATTTCAACTAAGTGAAGATAAATATGAACTTTTAGAATTAGCAAGAAAAGTTCTTGCAGAACATCAACCCAAGGCAGAGGAATTTATTGACCCTGGAAAGATGCGTGAAACCTTCTTTAATATTGGCAGGGATTTATTAACAGAATTGGCAGACCACAAAGGAATAGACATTCCTTATAACGAAATAGAAGAGTTAGCAAGAATACTTGTAAGATACACTGTAGGTTTTGGTTTAATTGAAACAATTTTGCAGGATGAAAATGTTCAAGATATTGCAATAAACAGCCCGGCAGGCACAACACCAATTTATTTAGTTCATGGAAAATATGATGAATGTGTTACAAATATAATTCCTTCAGTTGAGGATGTAGAAAGTTGGGCATCCAAATTTAGATTAATCTCCGGTCGTCCTCTTGATGAAGCTAATCCTATTCTAGATACAGAATTAGTTCTGCCTGATGTAAGGGCGAGAATTGCAATAATCTCAAGACCTCTTAATCCCAGTGGATTGGCATTTTCAATAAGAAGACATCGTGATGATCCATGGACACTTCCATTATTTGTAAAAAACGGAATGATGACTGATTTAGCAGCAGGACTTTTAAGTTTTATAATTGATGGTTCAAGAACAATGATAATTGCAGGAACAAGAGGTTCAGGTAAAACATCAGTTTTATCTTCAGTTCTAGTAGAAATAATGAGAAAATATAGGATTCTAACAATTGAAGATACATTAGAACTTCCAACTGAATCATTAAGAAAATTTGGATACAATATTCAACCCATGAAAGTTCGTTCAGCTTTATCATCTTCAGGTTCAGAAGTTCCAGCTGATGAAGGAATTAGAACATCATTAAGAATGGGTGATTCATCTTTAATTGTTGGCGAAGTAAGAAGTAAAGAAGCACTGGCATTATATGAAGCAATGCGTGTCGGCGCACTGGCTAATGTTGTTGCTGGAACAATTCATGGTGATTCCCCATATGGTGTTTATGACAGAGTTGTCAATGACTTGCAAGTTCCAAAAACTTCATTCAAAGCAACAGATTTGATTATTGTAGCAAATCCAATTAAATCCGCCGATGGTTTACATAGAGTAAGACGCATTACTCAAATTACTGAAGTAAGAAAAGAATGGGAAAATGATCCTCTTGCCGAGGGAGGGTTCGTAGATTTAATGAAATATGATGCTAAGATAGATGCACTTGTTCCAACTGATGCAATGATTAATGGAGATTCATATATTTTAAAAGCAATTGGCGGTCAAATAAAAGAATGGGCAGGTTCATGGGATGCCATTTGGGATAATATTTTATTAAGAACAAAAATAAAAAGAACAATTGTAGATTATTCAATAACTTATGAATTACCCCAATTAATTGAAGCGAGGGATGTTATTAACATGAATGATGAATTTCATAAAATTTCAGATAGGGTAAAACAGGAATTAGGTTATCTTGACTCAAAAAGAATATTCTTTGAATGGGAAGAGTCACTAAAAAGATATATTAAGTTAAATTACACCAAATAAATAAAAGAAGAGGCGATGAATGGCAGATAAAGAGTTCAATGATATTATGAATAGATACAAGTCTAGACTTGGAGAACACATGGATGAAGATTTAGAAGGCCAAGTCATTCCTCAAGAAGATGCAGAATTTTCATCCCAATATCAGCAATTTCGTAAAGAAGTTTTATCTGAAAAAGATTCATGGTATGAACGTTGGTGTAATCGTGCTGAAAAAATAATTGCATTTGCACCGCAGCAAAAAGAACTTTCAAATATAGAAAAAGCAATTGAAACCGCGCATTTAAATGTCACGCCAACAGGAACTGCTAGTCTCTCAGCCTTAGTATCTTTTGGTTTGATTATAATAGGTTTTTTAGTTTTTGCTTTATTATTTGTATTTACATCTATATTTAATCCCGTTCTTCCAGCAGAAGAAATCTTCAATAAAATCCCCCTATTTCCTCCTATATTCTTTTTAATAGTTGGGTTGATGGCCTTATTTTTCTTGAAAAAAATGCCAATGTATTTAGCTTCATCGTGGAGATTAAAAGCTAGTAATCAGATGGTTTTATGTGTTCTTTATGTAGTAATCTATATGCGCCATACATCTAATCTAGAACACGCAATCAAATTTGCCGCCAATCATATTGGAGATCCATTGGCCTTAGATTTAAAAAAAGTTTTTTGGGATATTGAAACAAGAAAATATTCCACAATAAAAGAATCACTTGATTCTTATCTTGAAAAATGGCGTAAAGACAATCTTGAGTTTGTAACAGCATTTCATTTAATTGAAGCATCTTTATACGAGCCAACAGAAGCAAGAAGATTAGAATTATTAGATAAAGCATTATCTGTTATTCTAGATGGTACCTATGAAAAAATGATGCACTACGCTCAATCATTAACCAGCCCAATAACAACACTTTACATGCTTGGTGTAATTTTGCCAATTTTAGGTTTAGTAATCTTTCCATTAGTAGGTTCATTGCTACAAGGTCTTGTTTCATGGTATCATCTAGCATTTATTTATAATCTCATGCTTCCTGCAATAATATTTGCAGTAGGTTATAATGTTTTATCAAAAAGACCAACAGGTTATGGAGAATCACGAACAATAAAAAAAGTTTATGAACAAGCATTTGATCCATTTTGGATTGCTTTTTTTATTGCAGCTTTATTTATTATAATTGGTTTCTTCCCATTAATTGCTCACGCAATTGATCCTAAGGCAGATGCAGATTTGGGTACTCTTGGAAAGTTTTTCGCTTATCAAACAAAAGAGGTTGGTGGAAAAACACAGTACTTTGGCCCATTTGGTATTGGTGCTTTGCTTGTAAGTTTTTTTGTTCCTGCAGGTTTAGCTCTATCCCTTTCATTTTATTATGGTCAAAAAACAAAAAAATTAATTGAGCTCAGTTCAGAAACAACAGTTATGGAAAAAGAATTTGCAAGCGCATTATTTCAGCTTGGAAATAGGATTGGTGATGGTATTCCATCAGAACTCGCATTTAGTCGTGTTTCACAAGTATTAGAAGGCACTCCAACAGGAAATTTTTTTAGATTAGTTGATGTAAATATAAGACAATTAGGAATGAGTTTAAATGAAGCAATATTTGATCCAAAAGTTGGAGCAATCAATTCTTATCCATCTCCTTTAGTTGAAAGTTCAATGGAAGTTCTTGTAGAAGGTTCTAAAAAAGGTCCTAAAATAGTTTCACAATCAATTATAAGCATTTCACAATATGTAGATAGAATTCACAAAGTAAATGAGCGTTTAAGGGACTTGCTTTCAGAAATGGTTTCTTCAATGAAATCTCAAATAGCTTTCTTAACACCTGCCATTGCAGGTATAGTTGTTGGTATCTCTTCAATGATTGTAAATATTATAGTGGGTTTAACCCAAAAATTTGCAGAGCTATCCGCAGGTGAAGGTGCAGAAGCACTTGGCTCAGGCGGTTTAACAACACTTGTAGGTTTATTTGGTGTTGAAGGAATTATCTCAGGATATTTTTTTCAACTAGTTGTTGGTATTTATGTTGTTGAACTTGTAATTGTTTTAACATACATACAAACTGGAATTGAATATGGCAATGATAAAGTCTATCAGCAATTCTATCTTGCTCAAAATCTTAAAAGAAGTGTATTTCTTTACATAATAATTGCTGCAACAGTTGTAATCTTATTCAATATGCTTGCTGCAGGTATAATAAATCAAGGGGGTTTCGGATAAGTTTAAATACAATCAAAATCCAATCATCCTATGCAAAAAAGAGCAATGTTTGACACCACTTTGGAGAAAATTGTGTTATTAATAGTTGTATTACTTCTTTTTGTAATTGTGGGTTATTTTCTTGTAACAAAATTAGGGGGGATGTTCAAATTCTAAAATCTAAAAAAGGAATTGATATGATTTTAGCTGCCATAATAGGAGCAGCAATAGCCTTGTTAATTCTTTGGATTTTAATACAATTTGGTGTTTTATTTCAAGGAGAAGTAGATCGTTCATCAAATATAAAAGCAGTTCAATCATGGGTTCTAGTTCAGGAAAAAGTAAGTTCAGTAAAAGAAAAAATTCCATTTTATGAAGGAACTTCTAATAGGCCACCAGTTTCACCATTGTCTGGACCAATTGAAATAACAACAATTGAGCAGATAAAAGATCCTAGTTCAAAAAACTCAGCACATAAATTAGTTGCTGATGCAATGTATGATTGCTGGTCTGCTTTTAATTTTGGAAAATCAAATTTCTTAGGTAAACAATCAAAATTTTGTTATCCTTGCACCGAAATAGTTTTCTCAGATAAAGTAAAACAATCAGGTTTTAAAATTACAAATATAAATTATTATCTTGCTAATACTAAACCTATGGGAACAAAATCTTATTTAGAATTATTAACAAGCAGTACAGATTATTATCCTTCTCAAGATTATGATATAGATACTTCAAAAGACCAATATATTTTTTTCGCAGCAACAAATGGTATCTCCTGGTCAAAAGTTTTCACATCTACAATTGAAGGAGCAACAGTAGGTGCAGCCATAGGATTTACAGTGGGCATGGTAGTTCCAGGCGCAGGCAATGTGGCGGGGGCAGGCATTGGTGCAGCAATCGGCGCAGCAGGAACAGCAGTTCCTTCATTAGCTTTCAAATTTTTAGAAAATGAAAAATTTTCACCAGTTTTAATATTAGGCCCAGCAGAAAAAATAAATCTAATCTGCAATGCAGATGTCAAACCTGAAGATGTAACAAAATCTGTTGTACAATCTCAAGAGGCAAAAAAATGAAAAAAGCAGATATAACGTGGGAGGCAGTTGCCAAATTAATACTGGCTTTAGTATTTTTATTATTTATCACAATTGCAATTTTCAAATACAAGGATAAAATGTTATCTGTTTTTGAAACAATAAAAAATTATTTCAGGTTCAATTAAAATGGAATTCAAACAAGTAGTTTATGCAATATTAACTTTAGTAATAATAGGGTTTGGAATAGCTTTAATTTACAATTTTGGTAGCCCATTAATTAAACAACTTCTAGGTACAGAAGTTCCAGGTGAAAATTTAAAACCAACTGATGGAATAACACCATTCAAACAATTTGTAAAAGAATACAAGGAATGTAGCACTTTTCCAGATACAGATTGCATATGTCCTATTACATCCTATGCCCTCCCAAAAAACACATTTATAGAAATTGAAAACTTTGGAAGTTTAACATCATTAAATTATTTTGAAGGCACAATTAAAAGTAGTTTAAATGATGCAATAGCCCCCAATTATGGATTACTTATAGAAGGTTGTAAGCCAAAATCCAAATTAAAACCTGGAGAAGAACAAAGAGTATGCTCAGATACTTCAGATTATACTGTCAAACAAGGTTCATTGTTAATTCCCAATTCTTTTTTTACTAATTATTTTGATGGTTCTGGTAATTTTGATACATCCCGTTATACAACAGAAACGATGCTTTTCCTTTCATCAGATGGTGCAGGTTCAACACCAATCAAGACTTATACAACTGCAAATATAAACGGTTACAATGAATTTAATTTTGAAGGTATCTATAAAAGCGGTAATTTACTTTATCTTTTGGACTCACCATATACTGCATTAATTGATACATTTGGGAAATCAGGAAGATTGACAAAAGTAGATGAATTATATACTAAAATAAAAGCCTGTAAAAAACCAGAAGGGTATGATGAAGCAAAAGCAATATATGATAACATATTGCAAAAATCAGAATCATGTTCAAAAGATAAAGTAATATCTCCTTTATTCTGCGATACTATTAAACCAACCCTCCCTCCAAGATATAAACTATTAATATCAAAATCCAACTTACAATTAGCTTATGAAAATTCAATACTTTTTAATTCAGATAAAATTCAATTTAGACTAATACCTAATCTCTTATCTGGTAAATCTCTGGATTTATCCGGTACTTTAATAATTGATCCTCTTGACCAAAATGAAAAAGATAAAATAATTCAGCTTGATTTCTATAAATGCCAAAATAATGCCGTATGCATCTGGCCACGCACAGAATCTTCAAAGTATATATCCGCCTAATGATACAGAAAGCTTTAAATATAAACTTTAGCCTATAATCCTATCAAATCATAAAAAGGTGAACCAATGTTTAAAACTAAAAAAGCTCAGGGAATTCCCATGGAGACAGTTATCATCGCGATAATTGTTCTTGTCGTTCTTGTTGTTATTATTGCCTTTTTTGTTGGCGGCACATCTACTGTTGTTCAAAAAGTAAAACAACTTTTTGGTG
>CAYHUT010000019.1:0-11519 GCA_964359835.1 Candidatus Woesearchaeota archaeon | reverse complement strand
TATTTTCTCAAAATCTTTCTCAGAAATGTTTGATAAGTATTTCATGTCTAATACGGGAATACCGTTTTCCAAAGCTTTTCCTAATGCGACAATCATTCCAAAAGCGCCATCAAATTTCTCATTTTTGTATTCAATAATCCACTTTGGCTCACCCCAATAAGAAAAGCTTATAGCATTAAAAACAAGCAAAAAGTGGAGCCTTTCTTTATCACTTAACTTTTTTAAATCAAAAGGTGATTCGTTTAGCCAATGGTTTATATGCGATTCGCTAAAGTGTTTTACGAACTCATTGATTTTATTCTTATTTATTTTAACATATCTGGCATTTTGCACAACAAATTCGGTGCTTGAGAGTACTTTATTCATAGATATCTTAAAATTTAATATACTTATAAATTGTTCCATTGAGATTCAAACATTCAGTCTATTTTCCAAGAGAATAAAGGTGTATTGTGTCAAGGACTTGTCCTTGAGCATCCCAAACACAAGTGTTTGTGATTCTAAACCTAAATTTTATCTTCTTTTTGTTTAAAAATAGAATAATCTGGGATTTTCCTGAACAATAACTTTAATAAATCTAAACACCCATTATATATAATGGCAAAAAGGGAAGTTACGGAAAAAAGCATTCTTGATGAATTTGTGATTGACTTCTGCAAAATAATAGAAAGACATTGCAAATATATAATATGCTCAGGTTTTGTTGCAATTGCACATGGAAGAACAAGAGGAACTGAAGATATTGATATGATAATTGAAAGGCTAACCTTACAGCAATTTGAACAGTTACATAATGATTTATTAAAAAATGGTTTTGAGTGTTTATATGGTAAAAACCCCGTAGATTTATATGAGGCTTATTTAAAAAAATTAGATAGTTTGAGATATGTAAGAGAAAATAGTTTGCTTCCAGAGATGGAAATGAAATTTGCGAGGGATAATCTTGATGATGAGCAATTAAAAAGAAGAATTAAACTACCTTTAACGGGCTTGGATGTTTATTTTTCAACAATAGAAGCAAATATTGCTTTCAAAGAAGAATACTTAACTTCGGAAAAAGATATAGCAGATGCGAAACATTTAAGGTTGTTGTATGAAGGCAAACTTGATAAAAAAGAAATAGAAAGAATTAAAAATGAAATAAGGAGATTAAGACTATGATAGACAAATCCCACAAAGAACAGATAGAAAGATGGGCTAATTTTGTTAAAAATAATCCTACTAAATGGAAAAAAGAACATACTGCCTTCATAAATTCTCAAATAATAACTGCAGAAAACTTCTATAAAAGGTTAAATAACAAAGAACTTGTAAAAAAATTAAGAAATATAAAATAATAAAAGTTACTTTTTCTTAGAAGTTGTGTGTTTTGATTTAGTTTTATTGGACTTTCTAGTCTTAATTTTCTTAACTTTAATAGGTTTAGCAACTTTCTTTCTGATTTCCATATGCCCGGGTTTTTCAAAAAAAGTAACTGCTTCGGCTAATCTAGGGGTTGTTAAGATTGGTTTTGCAAACCTAGCTAATCTCTCTGACCTTGCGCCTTCTTTTAAAATAACCTCGACTTCCTTTGCAACTTTGGCTTCTTTTTCAAGATTTAAAACAACTTTGGCTTCTTTTTCAATTGCACCTATTTCTTTTGCACTCAATTCCAAAGCGCCTAATTCAGTACTAATACCTACACCTGTATGCAAGAATTTTTGGCTTGTTGTACTTAATTCAGCAACTTCACCGGCTGCCTTGACAATCCCGATCCCTTCAAAGACTCTGAAAAATAAAAAGAAAGGAAATATTGCAATTATATCTAACCAAGATTCTTTTAAAAAATTAGGGATGCTTGAAGCTCTTTGATATTTGAAAACAACATCCAAAAAGAAAACAAGAACAATAAAACCATCTGCAATTAGGATAGCAAGGTGATAATGTTTGGCAATTATTGGGAAGAAAAATTCAATTACTAAGATTCCAATTAAGAGTACTAAACAAACCGGAATTAAGAAATCTACAATGTGATGCAGAACTTCATACCACTTTTTTTCCATGAAAATTAAGAGCAATTCTTCTATATTAATTTATGCCTGGTAATTTGGTTTATTTTTATTTGAGATTTATTTTATTTTTGTGATAATCTAATAAATTTGTTTATGGAGTTGAGCGTCCTAAAAAAGCAAAGCTTTTTGGGACACCAAAAATCCTAAAGGATTTTTCAGTGAAGCGAATGCTCCATGTCTTACTAAATTTTCTGCAGAAAATTTTGCTAAGAAGTTTTAGTCATATTCATCATGGTACTAACGTTATGTCTAAAATAGTTATATGTTAGAAAAAATATATTTCAAATCAAAATAATGTTTATATACTAGCCCCCGACATTATAATATAAATTAAAATTCAGAAAATTCATTTCAATTTGATTTTATTGGGCAATAAAATCATGGGCACGAAATGAACTTTTCGCATCATCGAAACACCGTCGGGCAACGTTGGTTTCAATTTGGGCAAATTAAATTCGTTCTATAGGTAAGTGGTAGAACTTACTTAAATACTTTATGATGCTGTGGAATATAATTAATTATTTCCACTCCAAAACTCTAAAAAAACAAAAAAGGATTTTTTTAGGGTTCAAAAAACAAACAAAAAAACCAAAACGGGGGCAAAAAGAATGGAATTTATAATACAAAGCGCGTTGGAACATGCGGACAATACAATAAACCAAGACATGGAAATTGGCCATGCTAATATCAAAGTCATCGGATGCGGTGGCGGTGGATCTAATATGGTTAACTGGCTTTACAAAAAAGGCGTTAAAGGTGCTGAAGTTGTAGCTATGAACACAGATAAACAACACCTAGACATGATGGGTGCTGACAAAAAAATCTTAATTGGCAGAGAACTAACAAGAGGTCTTGGCGCAGGCGGTTATGCTAATGTGGGTATGGAAGCTGCAAAAGAGCAACTTTCAGAAATCAAAGAATCACTAAAAGGTGCAGATATGGTCTTTGTTTGCGCAGGTATGGGCGGTGGAACAGGTACAGGTGCAGCCCCAGTAGTAGCACAATGTGCAAAAGACGCAGGAGCAATTGTTATTGGTACTGTCACAACCCCATTCACTATTGAAAGGGCAAGAGTTGACAAAGCTGAATTTGGATTACAACAATTAAGAGGAGTTTCAGACACAGTTATTGTAATTGACAACAACAGACTAGTACAAATTGCAGGAAACTTACCAGTCAATCAAGCTTTCGCAGTAGCTAATGAATTAATTGCAACTATGATTAAAGGTATTGTTGAAATCATTGCAGTCCCATCATTAGTCAACTTAGATTACGCAGATGTTAAGGCTATTATGAGCAATGGCGGAGTTTCAGTTATTGGAGTTGGAGAAGCTGACACTGAGAGAAGAGTTGAAGAAGCATGTAAAAGAGCTTTGACAAATCCTTTATTAGATGTTTCATACAAAGGTGCAACAGGCGCTTTAATCCATGTAACTGGTGGACCAGATATGACTCTTGATGAAGTCAATCGCGTTGGTGAAGTTGTAACAGACTCACTTGATGCTGATGCTAACTGCATCTGGGGCGCTAGAGTTGAAGATGGAATGAAAGGAAAAATCCGTGTTATGACAATCATAACAGGTGTCCAGAGCCCATATGTCATTGGAAAAAGCCAGTCAAGCGGACCAAGCTTTGAAAAATCCAAGAATATGTCTAGGGAACTTGGAATTGATGTAGTTCACGGAAAATACGGCAGATAAATTCTGCCGCTTTTTTTACGATTATAGGGCATTGGAAAAGAGTTCTAACCCCCCTTTGAATGCCCCTATAAAACCCTCTGTTGGCTAATGGTGCCTTTGGGTTCCATTAGCTTAACTTTTTTTTCTTAAAACAAACTTTAAATATAAGTTCAAACTTAAAATGATAGATAAAATTAATAAAAAAGGAGGATTAAGATGGAATCAAAAGATATTTTTCTCGTTATTGGCTTAGTTGTTATTCTCGGTGTTGTTGTTACATTATCAACAATGACATTAACTGGAAATGTTACAAGACAAGCTAATGCAGATGGAACATTTAATTCAAATGCAGGTATTGCAGAAGTAACAGATATAGATAGAATAGTTGTATTATCTCATGAAGATTTATTAGCAACTCTTGGTGATGCTAAAGTTGTATCTACAACAGTAACAGATGTTGGAACAACAAGTCAAGCTATGAAATGCTCAGACATATGTTATCAACAAGGAATAAATGAACCGAGAAGTAATTGTTTATTAGGTTTATTTAGTTCAAAACATGAATTAGAAGGTTTTAGCGGTGCACTTACAGGTGCAGTCTTAGTAGAATGTAATAAGCAGATTAAAGTTGTCTCAGGAGACATACTATCTTGCTATTGCGGAAGGTAATAAAAAATGAAAGGAGGAAAAAATATGGAAAGTAAAGATTTATTTGTTATGATTGGCTTAACAGTGATTCTTGCTGTTGTGGTAAGTTTAGCTACAATAAGTTTTACAGGAAATGTTGTTAAAGCAAGTAATGGTGGTGGCCCTTATATAAGTGAAGGAGACCAACAGGTAAATGTGGATGTTGAACAAGCTGTTCAATTAGCATATGATAAGGTAATTACAGAATTAGCATTGGGAAAAGGTGTAACAATCTCTGAAACAGGAGATACTGTAAGCTGTGATTATGTTTGTGCAAAAGAAGGCGGTTCAGATAATATGCAGACAAGATGCGCTTTCGGTGTATTCAGCACAAAGAACACATACTCTGATCAATACAATGCTGCTAATCCGGGAAATCCTGTTTTAGTTGGATGTAATAAAGATGTAAGTGTTTTATCAAAAAGCACATTAACATGCCACTGTGTAACACCACAGTGATTTTCTTTTTTTAGATATTCTTTTATTCTTATTGTTCTTCCAATTTCCATGAAAAACTTTTTAACAGAGGAACAGATAGCCTTGCTTGAATTATGTTTAGAGCCACAAAGCTATGACTCTGTGAAAAAATTCCTGAAAATGGATACAATTGAATCTGTTAAAAAAGAAATTAATAAATTAAAATATAAAGGATTAGTGCATGAAGTTAAGGGGCCTACTTACAATTTCTGGGAAACCAATGATAAAGGAAAAGAAATGCTGGATGAATAAATCATTTCTTCTTTCTAATAAAACTGTCCATGAACTTTCTTAATTTGGCTTTATGTTCACCAAGACCTTCACCTTCAAAGCTAGTTTTAAGGCGTTCTTTCATTGGATCAAAATTTCTTTTTAATGGAACACTCAAGGGAAGCATGGCATAATCGCCTTTTCTTTCTTTTTCTCCAAATTTATCAAAAAATACCATTGTGTTTAAATCTGCTCTTTTGAATTTGCCCTCTTCAGCAGGATAGCCGATTGCAAGAACAGCCTGGGGTTTAAGGCCTTGTTCAATCTCAAGAACCTTTGACAGAGCAGCATCATCAAAACTTCCAATCCATGCTGAGCCCAAGCTTAAATCATGAGCTTTTAACATCATTTGAGTGGTTGCATTTGCACAGTTTTGTATTGAATATAAATTTTCTCCGCGAGAACCGAACATTCTTTTAGCTCTGTCAATATCTGCACAAACAACAATTAAAACTGGAGCTTTATTCGCCCAAGAATTATAAGAATCACAATGTTTTAACACTTTTTCTTTTACTTCTTTATTTCTAACAACAATAAAATACCAATTTTGCAGATTTCCAGAGCTTGGTGCTAATCTTCCTGCATCCAAAATTTCAGCTATTAATAACCAAGAAACATCTTTATCAGCGAATTTTCTTATTGTTCGTCTCTCTTTTATTGCTTTATCAAGTTCCATAGTATTTTAAAATGATTTTGTCAGTTAAGGGCATAACGAAAGCCTTTTATTTAGTCAAATCATTAAAGTGATATGGATTATATAAAGCTTGCTGAAATATATGAAGCATTAGAGAAAACTACAAAGAGGCTTGAGAAAACTTATATCTTATCGCAGTTCATGAAAGAGATTAAAAAAACAAGTGAGATTGAGCCAATTATAAATCTTCTTCGTGGTTCTCCATTTCCAAGTTGGGATGAAAGAAAAATTGGTGTTTCTGATAAGTTAATTATAAAAGCACTTGCATTATCTGCAGGAACTTCGAAGGAAAAAATAGAGAAATTGTGGTTAAAAACGGGAGATTTGGGAGAAACGGCTTTTGAATTAATAGAACATAAAAAACAAACAACATTGCAATCAAAAACATTAACTATAATTGATGTTTATAAAAATTTAAGGGCTCTTGCAGAACTTGAAGGTTCTGGAACTGTTTCTAAAAAAGTAGGTTTAATTGCTGAACTATTAACTTCAGCTTCTGCTTTAGAAGCAAAATTTATTACCCGTACAGTTTTAGAAGATTTGAGAACAGGTGTTGGTGACAGCACAATACGTGATTCAATTGTATGGCATTTCTGGTTTGACAAATTAAAATTACAGTATGAACGCAAGACCAATGAATTGATTATTAAAGAGGATGTCGAACAAGAGTATGATAAATATTCTGAAAAGATTCAGGCAAGCTATGATTTAACTAATGATTTTGCTGAAGTCTATAAAACTGTAATGGAATCTGGAATTCAGGGTTTGGATTCTGTTTCATTGAGACCTGGCAAACCAATGAATGTCATGCTTGCAATTAAACTTGAAACAGAGCAGCAGGCACTTGATGCGCTTGGTGTTCCGGTGTTATGTGATTACAAATTAGATGGATTCAGAGTCCAGATACACAAAATAGATGATAAAGTGCTACTATTTACAAGGAGACTTGAAAATGTGACGAATCAATTTAAAGAACTTTTACCAATAATAAAAAATAATATTAAAGGAAGTTCTTTTATTATAGATGCGGAGATTGTTGGATATGATCCTCAAACAAAAAAATATTTACCATTTCAAAATATCTCACAAAGAATCAAAAGAAAATATAATATTGAGGAAATAGCAAAGAAAATTCCTGTTGAAATAAATGTTTTTGATGCAATGTACATTGATGGAAAAAGTTTAATTAATTTGCCGCAAAAAGACAGGCATATTATTATTGAAAAAATTGTAAAGCAGGAAGATCAAAAAATAGTGATTCCTAAAAGTAAATTAGCTTACAATGCAGAAGAGATTCATAAATTTTACAAACAATCTCTTGAAGCAGGTAATGAGGGCGTAATGATTAAGTCACTTTCACAGCAATATATATCTGGCAGAAAGGTTGGTGGCTGGATTAAACTTAAACCTGTACTTGAAACACTTGATTTAGTTATAACTCGCGCTGAATGGGGTACTGGAAAACGTTCTAGTTGGTTATCTTCATTTACAGTTGCATGCTTATCTTCAGATGGTTCAACATTTTTAGAGATTGGCAAGGTTGGCACTGGAATAAAAGAGAAAACAGAGGAAGAGGGTTCAATCGGAGTATCATTTGATGAGCTAACTGAGTTGTTAAAGCCATTGATGTTAGATAAAAACTCAAAAGAAATTCATGTAAAAGCCCAAATTGTTGTTGAAGTTAACTATGAAGAGATACAAGAAAGCAAGGAATATTCCTCAGGATTTGCACTAAGGTTTCCAAGGATAATAAGACTGAGAGATGTTGAAAAATCAGCCAAAGATATCAATAATATTGAAGATGTTAAACGAATATATGCTCTCCAGCGAGGGAAAAGAATACAGAGTATATGATCAATTATTCTTTTATGATAATAAAAAACTTTATATAGGAGTTAAAACAGAGACTATCTTAAATACACCACTTAACAATTAAAAAAAAGGTTGGTGATTGAAAAGGGAGGGGGTTATTAATGATTGTAAAAGAAGAATTAATGAGTAAACTAAGAAGGTATTTTAACCTCAATTTGTACGAGGTTCGTATCTGGACAGCACTGCTCTCAAGAGGAGTTTCTACTGCCGGTGAATTATCGGATATTGGTCGTGTACCAAGGTCAAGAGCATATGATGTTCTAGAAACATTAGAAAAAAAGGGTTTTGCTGTTATGAAATTGGGAAAACCAATTAAATATATAGCTGTTGAACCTGCCGAGGTTGTTGAAAGAGTTAAAAAATTAATCCAACAAGAAGCAGATGTTAATATTTTAAAATTAAAAGAGCTTAATGACACAGATGTCCTTAAAGATCTTGATTCATTATATAAAAATGGAGTTGAGTTTGTAGATTCTACAGATTTATCAGGCGCAATTAGAGGCAAACAAAATTTATACACACATCTTGAGACAATGATTAAGGATGCAGACAAATCTATTACACTTGTAACAACCACAAAAGGGTTTATACAAAAAGCAGAAGCTTTGAAACCAATATTCCAAAAACTTGCTAAGAAAGGTGTAAAGATAAAAATAGCTGCACCATTAACAAAAGATTGTGAAGCAGCAGTAAAAGACTTAAAAAATATTGCTGAAGTCAGAAATGCCAATAATTTGAATGCTAGATTCTGTGTTGTTGACAATAAACAATTAATGTTTATGGTCATGCACGATGATGATGTACATCCAACTTACGATGTAGGCATCTGGGTAAACACACCATTCTTCGCAACTGCGTTAGACAACATGTTTAACTTAGCCTGGACAAATTTTGATCCAGCTAGCAAGAAGTTCAAAGAGTAAAAAAGATGGTAATGACTAATAAGACAACCTTACTAGTAATTGCGTTGTTTTTGGCTCTTCTTTTTGTTGTTTCTTTTCAGCCAATAATAACAGGCAATGTTGTCTATAGTTGGGATAATGTAGATCTTTCTGATTACCCATTCCCATTTATTAAAAATAATTATTACAATGATGTTTACATTGTTGTTGGGAAGGGCCATAATGCTGATGAAATGTTTGCAGCTTATGATGTTGCTTATGGATTACAGGGATTGAGAAATCAGTTACCTTCAATTATTGTTGAGAATCAGGTTCCTGCAAATGCACATAATTTAATTCTTGTTGGAACACCGTGCACAAATACTTTGGTTGCGGAATTTTTAGCTACTAATGATTGTAATTCAATGATTAATAAAGGAATTGTTTCTTTGGATTATGGTGAAAGAAAAACAACAATGATTGTTTCAGGCAAAACTTCTGATGATGTAAGAAAAGCAGCTTTGTTCTTGAAGAATTACCCTCTCTACGCACCAACTGGAAGAGTTGCTTTGATTGAAGGTTCTGTTAACAATCCAAATGGGTTTGTTGTTACGTATCCTAACTAATTCCCTAAAAAATTACAAAGTAATTTTTGGGGCCCAGAAAACATAAGTTTTCTCGGGTTTTCTTTTTTAGAATTTTATTTCTTCTTATACAACCTATCTATCTCTACGGAACGACGTTTAATTTCTTGAGTGGGGAGCTTTTTCATCTTGGAAGCAATTGTTCCTGGTCTTGAAGCGAATTTGGAAAGATTTAATACTTCGAATTTCATTTCTTTTACTAACTTCACGGTTTCTTCGAAATCGGCTTTTGTTTCTGTTGGATAGCCCACAATTATGTCTGTTGAAACTATAATTCCAGGGATTTCTTTTCTAAATTTATTTATTATTTTTTTGAAATCTTCAACAGTATATTTCCTGTTCATTTCTTTTAAAACCTTGTTTGAGCCTGCCTGGACTGGGATGTGAATGAATTTTTTTATCTTTTTATTTTTAAAAACTTCTACAAGTTCATCAAGAATTGCTGTTAATGGCGTTGGATTCATCATTCCAATTCTAACTTCAAAATCACCTTTTATTTTTGTGATATCGTTAAGTAGGGTGACTAATTTAGACTTCGCTGGAAAAGCTTTGCTTTTCGGCGCCCCAGAAATTCCTTGAATTTCTTTGGGCTTACTAACATCTAACCCATATGCGCTATTATCTTGACTTGTTAAGTAAATTGTTGTTACACCTTGCTTTACTCTTGTTTTTATTTCTTTTATGATTTGATCTTCGGGGAATGAGAATATATGCCCTTTTGCAAGTTTAGTGATGCAAAAATAACAGCAATCTGCACATCCCTCTGAAATTTGAACTGCAACTGTTTTATTTTTTATTATTTTTGGGAGATTTAGTTTTACTTCTTTGCCTTTTGATGTAAAACTTACAATATCATTCTTCATAATTCTTTTAACAACTTCAACAACCTTTGTTGTGTTTTGTGTGCTTAGAAATGAGAAATTTGAAAATTCATTTTTTAGTTGTTTTTCCTGCGCACCAGCCATGCAACCAGAGATAATTACTTTCTTTTTTGGGAATTTTTTCTTTATGTTTCTTAATTCACTTATAATTTTATTTTCTGTGACGCCTTTTACTGTACAGGAATTTATTATTATAACATCTGCATCTTCAAAAGAATTTACTATATTAAAATCTGCTTCAATTAACAAACCAGACATAATTGCCTCGTTGTCTTGATTAGCAGTACAGCCATATGTTTTGATAAAAAATGATACCATAAGAAATAAAATAAAAGAAAACATTAAAAAGGTTGTTATTGAAATTACTTCTTCTTTTTCTTTGCTGTTTTCTTCTTATACCTGCATCCACATGTTGCACACATTTTACTACCTCCTTTTTTGATAATCTTTATACCATCCTTTACATTTTAAAGGATTTTCTTTCCACATATTATAGATTAGTTCTGAATTATAAAGGTTATTCTTTATTTTATTTGCAAAACATATTGCCTCGTGCATCTCTTTCATGGAAATTAGATGATTGTAAAATTCTGTCCAGGATTCTATGTTGATATAATCCTTATCATTTGTGCTAATATGGGCATTCCAATTTGTTTTAAGATAAAACCCAAGTATTGGAACTTGCTTTAATTCTTCAATCTTATGGAGGCTGTCATCTATTATTGCGCTAGCATGGATTCTCCTACACAGGTGTTCTTTTGTTTCATTATTGGTGTTATGGAAAAATTTTATAGGTAATTTGTGAAGCTTGCAAAAATCCTTTGTTTGCTGTATTTGATTATCTTTTCTTGATGTCACGATTACAAACCTAAAATTTTCTGCAAAAAGTTTTTCGAGAATTTTCTTGCAGTTCGAAGCAATTTCAAATTCAAGAGTATGTTTAGTGCAAACCTGCTCCATTAATTCATCGTATTTGATTTTTCCTAAAGGATAAGTATCTTTTGTGATTTGTGCAGAATTAACATCAATTCCTTGCAAAATTTTAGCGTATTTGATTTTTGTCTTTTCACCAATACCTATAACTCCGTCAAAGTCAAGTGCTACAACTATTGTTTCTGCGATGTGAGTGTTTGCCATATGATTATACGCCACCACCAGGATTTGAACCTGGAGATCCTTGCAGATCCGGTTAACTCTAAGAATCTAGAGGCGCTAAGCGAGTTTACGAGCGCATGCTCCTCGTTAGACTCAAATCCTTACAAGGATTTGTTCGAGACCGGCGCCATACCAGATTAGGCGATGGTGGCATGCAATATTGTAATGCAAAATTATTTAAAAGCCTTTACTATTTAAAAAACATGGAAAAGTTTAAGTTTTTTGAGC
>CAYHUT010000018.1:7076-11835 GCA_964359835.1 Candidatus Woesearchaeota archaeon | reverse complement strand
TTTACCAAAAACCATTCCGGCTTGAAGCATATAAATCAAAGGCCATTTGAGATTGGAGCATACAAAACTTTTATGTTAATTGAAAATAGTGAGGGTTATTTTGATTTTTTTAATAACAAAGAATTGGTTGCATTCTCAGATAAACAAGATCTTTAAAAAAAATCAATTATTATCTAGAAAGTTCTAAACAAAGAGAGAAAATTGCAGAAAATCTTTATAATAAAATAGCAAAAAAGTTTTCAAAAGATATTGAATTCAATCATATCCTTAAAGTAATATTTAGTGAAGAAAATAAAAAGAAAGTTCCTAAATCACCTGCTTATAAAAATAAAGCAATTTCATTATCTTTTAAGGATTTAAAATTAGATTCTTTAGCTCTTAAGAGAAAATTAAAAGATTTTGAGTTTGTTTATTTTAAAACAGATTATGCTGAAAATCTGCCTTATCGAGAATATTTTCAAACTTTATCATTAAAAACTTCTTCAAAGCCAATTAGTTGTTGCGCTTATTATTTTTACCAAAAAGGCATTGGAGAGCATTCCTTGTTTTATTTAAGTCAATCTTTTGATAAACTCGATTTTAGAAAATTACTAGATATAAATCAATTTATGGTTACCAAAGATTTCTTTATTAAAAATATTGAAGAATTTAAGGTATTAGTTAAATGGGGAGATTCTAAAATATTGAATGAAAAAAATGTTTCTCTTATACTTTTTCCATTAGTTAGGATTCAATGCGTGAAAAAATTAGATTATGTAAGTATGAAAAAATATCTTTTAGTTAAATTTGAGAATGAATTGATGTCAAGAATTCATAGAAAAAAGCTATTTTCCAATTTTTATATATTCAAATTAATTTATTATTCTGTTTTTGTAGATAGGTTTATACTAAAATACGCTTGGGAGAGGTTGGTGTATTCTATTAGAAAAAAGTAATTTTTGCTATTTTCAAAGCATACTCTAAAAAATATAAATGTTTAAATATCTTAATTGGGGTAAAAAAATATGACTATCACTAAAATTGAAGATTTAAATCAAATAAGGGAAAAACATAAAGATCAAAAGGTAGTATTTTGTTCAGGCAGTTTCGATTTAACTCATTTAGGTCATATTTTATTTTTTGAGGATTGCAAAAATTTAGGAGATGTGTTGGTAGTTGCTGTTGGAGATGATTATTCTATAAGATCTTTGAAAGGAGTTAATAGACCAATTTTGAACCAACATGTGCGTTTAAAGACAATTGATTCATTAAAACCTGTAGATTATACTTTATTAAATACAATTTCTTTGGACGATGTGTTCTGTGATTTGGAAAAAATGTTGAATAATTTAAAACCTGATACTTATGTAATAAATGAAGATGCATTTGATATTGATAAGAGAAAAGAATTGTGCGAGAGGTATAATATTAATCTTAAAATCTTGGAAAGATTTTGCCCTGCAGAATATGAATCAATTTCAACAACATCTATTATTCAAAGGGTAATAAAAGCTTATTCTAAATGAGATTTAAAATAGTCTTTTAATATTCTATAATCATGATCTACTAGGGGTATACTATCAATTTCTTTGCTGGAAAAATATGCAAGACCACCACCTTCTTTGATTTTTAAATCTTGAATTTTTTCATTCCATTTGGAAACATAAATCCATTGCTTACCTTTGCGCAGCCTATTATCAATACTTTTGTCCATGAAAGTTTTTATATCAAATAAAGACATCTTTGCTATATTCTTTCCAGTTTCTTCAGGTATTTCTCTCATAATACAATATTCGGGAGATTCATCTCTCTCAATACCACCGCCTGGAAGGCACCATTTGCCCGGAAACCAAGAATAACCCATATCTTTTTTTTGTAGTAATACTTCATTTCTCTCGTTTAATAGTATTGCAACTACCGTATCAACTGTTTTTACATCTTCGTTAATTGCTGCATCTTCGCCCAAACTAAAAAATGCAGGACCTTCTTTATTATACGTTTCAAGAAGCATTTCTTTTGTTTGTTCTGAATTTATTGGTTCGTAAAATGGTATCTTTAAAATTCTGCATATTCCTTCGGGATTTTTAGTAAAATGTGTTGGTCCTGTTCCTGGATAAGCCCAGTACCCAATAATTTTCACATTTGCTTTTTGTTCAACAATATCTAATTTTATTTGTTCAAATGCTCTTTCAAGTAAGAAAGGTGTTATTGCATAAACATAAGGTTTAAGTTCTTCTAATGCCATTCCTGAAGCAAGACCTAATGAAGCTTGTTCAGTAACTCCAAGATTCCAGTAATTATTTGGATTTTCATTTATTAATTGATTAAATACGCCTTGTCCAGCATCTAAAGAAAGCATATGAACTTTTTTATCATCATTAACTAATTCAGCTATTGTTTTTGCAAGTATCTTTCTCATTTTAAATCCTCTAATGTGGATTTGTATAATTCTTTATATTTATTAAAATCAAAACCATGTGAATGTTTTTCTTCCAAATAAGGAACACCCTTTCCTTTGATTGTATCTAAAATTACTGCATTAAGTCCATTTGGAAGGGATTTCAAATAAGATAGTTCTTCAATATCATGGCCGTCAATTGTCATTGTATTGCAACCAAATGCCTGCAGTCTTTCTGTTAAGACTTTGTAATCTAATGATGCTACAGAACTTACCGCATCTGTAGCTTGATATTTATTCCAATCAATTAAAAGATTTAAATTTTTAATATTGAGATGGTAAGCAATTGTTAATGCTTCCCAATTACTTCCTTCTTCCATTTCTCCATCACCTAAAAGAACATAAATCAAACCATCTTCTTTTTTTATTGTTTTTGCAATAGCTCTTCCAAGTGCAATAGGTAATCCATGACCTAAACTTCCTGTTGTTGCATAAATACCATTTTCTTCATTATAATCTAGATGAATTGTCCATTTTGGTTTTTTTCCCAAACTTTCCAGAACTGCAAATAAAGCCATTTCACCATGGCCTTTTGACATAATAAAAATATCCCTTTCCTCTCTTAGAATATTATCATATAAATATTTTACAGTATCTAAACAAGAGAAAGCTGAACCAAAATGGCCTGATTCCATTTCAGTACCTTTTTCAATTATTCTTCTTCTTAAATCTCTGTTTAATAACTTTGTTTTCATTTTGATTGATTAATAGTATCCCTGCAATAATCCAATAAAAACTTTACAGTTTCCTGAAATGAATATTTTGGCTCCCAGTTAGTATCTCTTTTGAATTTAGATACATCTGGAATCTGCAAGGTTACATCAACAGGCCTTAATAAATTCTTGTCAATTTCAGAAGGAATTTCACAGCTTGCATATTTTTTTAATTCATCTAAAAACTCACCAACAGTTATTATTGTATTTCCTCCGATATTATATACTTCTCCAATCTTACCATATTTAGTTGCATACCAATAAGAAACCATTGCATCGCGTACATCAATTAAAGTTCTTTTTGAATCAAGATTTCCATGTTTTAGTGTTTTTTGCAATCCTTTTTCTATCTTAGCTACTTGCAATGCAAAAGATGTTGCGAAAAGATCAGCCCTTTTTGGATTTATGTAAGCAAACATTCTTGTTCTGACAACAGGTATATCAAATCCTTTAAAATAAGTATATCCTAATGCGTCTTGTGTAAGTTTTGAAACAGCATAGGGATTTATTGGATTTATCGGGCATTCTTCGGTTATTGGCACATTTTTTGGGTCTACCTGCCCATAAACCTCAGAAGTGCTGCATAACTGTACAATTGGCTTCTTCTTTAATATTCTTAGTGCTTCAAATAGATTTGCAGTGCTTCTGATATTATTATCTAAAACTGCTACAGGATTATCCCAGGCAGCTCGAACATTTGCATAAGCAGCTAGGTGAAATATTGCATCAGGATCAACTTTTTCAATAACACGAATAGTTGCGCCCATGTCGCATAAATCGCATTCATGAACATGGACCTTATCAATTATTTTTTCTAAGTTTTTAGCTGAAGAAGTGCTATGCCATCTAGATGTACCATTAACTTCCACTTCAGGATGATTTTCAACTATATGCTCGGCTAAGTAACTGCCACCTGAGCCAGTTATTCCAGTAATAATAACTTTTTTTATAGTTCTATCTTCATTGTTAATCATATATAAAATCCCCTATTATTCAGATTATATTCTCAAAAGACTTTATTTAAGGATTATTATGCTTGAATATATACATTTGGAATATTAGGATTAAGATTTCCGTTACAAATTTTGATGTTTAACCCATCAGTAAACTATATAAAGTCTTTTAAGTTTTTTTCATTTAGCGGGGTTTTAGAAGGGAAAAATGTTAAAATTTTGCTTGTCTATTGATTGCGAGGGATTCACTTCATTTAAACAGAGAAATCCCGAATGGAGTGCCTGGAGTAATTTTAAGTTTTTAATAAATAATTCCATCAAGAATTTTAGATATAATGAAAATGGTTTTAATTTAGTTTACAATGAAATTAAGA
Organism: Candidatus Woesearchaeota archaeon; assembly: GCA_964359835.1. GTDB lineage: Archaea > Nanobdellota > Nanobdellia > SCGC-AAA011-G17 > GW2011-AR18 > CAYHUT01. The sequence continues at coordinate 7,358 of CAYHUT010000018.1, read as the reverse complement.
AGCACGGTTTTCCAGCGACATTCATGCTACTTGGAAATTTATTCAAACCTCAGGAAAATATGCCTTTTATTGAATGGGGTTATCATACTTTTAATCATGCTGCATTAAATTTAGCATCTGATGAAGTTGTTGAAAGAGAAACTAATAATATTTACAATGCAAAATCAATAACTGCCCCGATGTGGCGTGTTGAAGATGTCAATAATCCTGAAAGAATATTTAAAATACTGAAAAAAAATGGTTTTAAAAATACGGTTTATCATGGAAAAACAGATGGAATAA
>CAYHUT010000018.1:0-7066 GCA_964359835.1 Candidatus Woesearchaeota archaeon | reverse complement strand
ATAAAAACTCTTTATGAAAAAGCTGTTAGAAATCCCGAGAATAGATTTGGAATTAGATGCGTTTATGTTAGCAATTATTTTGAGGGTAATTATAATTCTGAAAAAATCAATGGAATAAAAAAAGATATATTGAAAAATTTAGGCAGGGAGGGGGTTTATTTGTTAACAACACATGATTTTACTCACAGAAATAATAGGAATTTAATTGAGATATTAAACTTTGTTAAAAATTTGGAAATGCATAATAAAATTAAAATTGTTAATTTGAATGGTGTTTAAAATGAAATGGAAAGGGTTCAAGGATATACAAGCTACAATGTTTATTGATTTAACAAAATCTGAAGAAGATTTAAAAAATAATTTACATAAAGATGCAAGAAGATATTTAAAAAAATCTTATGAAAATGAATTAAAATTTGAAGAGTCAAATGAATGGGAAAAATTTTATCCTATTTACAAAAAAGTTGCAATAAATGGGGGGATTATTCCTATGTCTTTTGAAGAACTTAAAAACAAAGGGACGTTTTTATTGATTGTAAGATACAAAGAAAATATTGTGGGGGGTTTAGTAATAAATATTGAAGATGGACTTCCTAACATGTTAATCAATGCAATTGATAATAGTTATTATAATATTTATGCAGGTTATTTTGCTTATTGGAATATGATTTTATGGAGCAAACAAAAAGGGTATCCTAAATTAAATTTAGGGGGTTATCAAGTAAACGCAAAAGAAAAATTAGATGACATCAATAAATTTAAGGATAAGTGGGGTGGAGAAGTTGTTCAATATCACATTTATAGCAAAAATCCTCTTTATATTCTTGGCAGAAAAACAATTAGAAATTTTGGTTTTATTAAATCAACCAGAGACAAGATAAAAATTTTAAAATACCTGCTTGGCATGAGGGTGAAAAAATATGGCTATTTTAATCTTTTTAAAAGAGGTTTTGAAAAATTTGCTTATTGCAGAAATAAGGTCACAATTTTTTATTCTAATTTGAATGAAAATATAAAATTAATCCATAAAATTGATGTAGTTTTTAGAAAAGCAGATGATAATGATTTTAATCAGTTAATTAAGACTAAAGATTTTATCTTTGAGGATTTGCTTATGAAAAGGTTAAGCTCTGGGAATGAATGTTTTGTTTTTGTAAAAGGCGATAAAATTTTGCATTATTCCTGGGTTAATTACAAAGAGATGGATATCACTGAATTGAATATCAAAATACCCTTAAATTCAAATGAATTTTGCATATTTGACTGCTATACTTTTAAAGAATCAAGAGGGCTTAATTTATATCCTGCAATGTTATGCAAGATTAAAGAGTATTTGAATGAAAAAGGATTTGTGAAGGGTTTTATTTATGCTGATTTAAAAAATAATGTTTCTATAAAAGGAATTGAAAAAGCAGGATTCAAAAAATTAAAAACTTTAAAATTTCTTAAGGTATTTTGTTTTAAGAAAAAACCAGCAGAAACAGAGATTTTATAAACTTTAAGTTTACAGTTCTTTTCTTGCTTGCAAAATGAAACACAACAAAATTAAAGAAATTGCAGATAAAATAGCCGTTGCTACAACTACTTGGTATAATCCTAATTCGGAAAGTGATAATATTCGGTCAAGATTAGCTGAGAATTCAATAAGAATCGGAGTTGATTCTGGATATTTTATGATTGTTGTTGATGGCGGTTCTTCAGATGAATTATTAACAAAATTTGAGAAGTATGGTGCAGAAGTTTATAGTGTTTCTTTAGAAACTATGGGTGCTTCTAGAAGAAAAGCAATTAATAAAGCTTATAATACGGGGAGAGAAATTATTGCTTGGACTGAACCAGAAAAAGAAAATTACATCAAAAACATTGTTGATACTGCTAGGCCCATATTGGGCGGTTCTGCTGATTTTGTTATTCCTAAAAGAAAATCAATGAAATCCTATCCTTTATCACAACAACATACTGAAACGTTTTGCAATGCTTTTTGCAAAGATCTTACAGGTTTAGATTTAGATTTTTGTTTCGGCCCAAGAACTTGGAATAGGGAAGTATCTCATTATTTTTTAGAGTATGACGGCCTTTATGGAGATAAATGGGATTCTATATTTATTCCTATTATTCATGCTATTGCTAATAAAAAGAAAGTTATTGGGGTAGATGTAGAATACAACCATCCTTCTAAACAAACTAAAATAGAGGAACACGATTTATCTTTTTATAAAAAAAGATTAGAACAATTAGACAATGTAATAAATGCCTCTTATGATTTTTGGGAAAAGTTTTATACTTTTTCTCATTAAATAATTCTATAATAATTGAGTTAATTTACTTTATTAAAAGAGCATATCTTTAGCATTATTGTAGTATTATAAACATATACTAAAAGACATTAATATCTGGAAAATAATTAATGTCTTTTATATATACAAAAGTAATTAATTTGTATGAAAATTAATTACTTTAAGTATATTCTAAAAAACCAATAACCTTAAATAGAATTTTTTTTTAATTTTTGCATGGGAATCAAGGTCATGACATCATCAGATATTAATAATCTGAAAAAGATAAATAACAAACATAAAAAGAGGATTCTTTTTTTAAACCCCAAAAAAAAAGATACAGGATATTCTCTACCTCATAATGGGTTAGCAATGCTTGCAAGTATATTAAAAAAAAGAGGGCATGATGTTTTTGTTGTAGATTATATGTTCTTGAGATTTGAAAACAAACATATTTCTTATTTCATTGATTTGTATAAACCTGATATTATCGGGGTGAGTATGTACAGCCCTAATTTTTATGAAGCTAATGAATTAATCACAACCTTAAGAAAAATAGATAATGATATTCCAGTGATGGTTGGCGGGCCATTTCCCACACTTTATATGGATATACTTGATAAAGACAATAGGATTGATTATATTTTTATTGGAGAGGCTGAACTAACTATTATTGGTGCTGTTGAATCTGCAAAAAGAGAGCAAATTCCTAAAATTATACAGGCCAAAGAAATAATTGATTTAAATTTAATGCCTTATCCTGATTATACTGCTTTCTATAATTATAAAAGTATAATTGGTTATCCAATAATGACTTCAAGAGGATGCCCCAATCAGTGCAGTTTTTGCGCTTCAAAGGATTTAGCATATAGGCGGTGGAGAATGCGATCCCCTGAGGATTGTATAAAAGAAATAAGTTTAGCAAAAAAAACAATATCTCCAAATATTGCAGTTTATATTTATGATGATAATCCTACTGTACATAAAAAAAGATTTAATGATTTTTTGGAATTGTTTCATCGCGATATCGGGGGAAAAATAATTATTGTTAATACAAGGGCGGATGCAATTGACAATACTTTTTTAAATTTATTAAAAAAATGCGGTATTACTTCAATAATGATAGGCGTAGAACATGCATATCCAGAAGTTTTCAAACTTGTTGATAAAGGCGAAACCCTCGAACAAATCGAGCAAGCAAGCAAGCTAATAAAAAAACATGGATTGGGTTTAGGATTGTCGTTTGTTGTAGGATTGCCTTTAGATAATCTAGAAAGAACTAAATATTCTATTGATTTTTATAATAGAATGAAAGCAGATGGAGGCACAGTTAATGCAATAATACCTTTTAGGGGCACTACTGCAAGGAAATGGTTTGAAGAACATGGTGCAAAATTATATAATGAGATTGGCAAGAGTACAGGGCTATCTAAAAATCTTGAATGTACCGAACCCTTAGTAGAAACCCCCGATTTCACAAAAGAAGAAAGAAAAAGAGCATATTACATGTTTTTGTTGAATATTGGTCATGATTCTTTAAAATTAAAAAAATTTCATAAAATAATAATGATTGCAATTAAATACAATCTATATTCTGATTTTATCAGGTGGTTACCTAAGGGAATTACAACTGCTTATGCTCTTCACAAAATGCGATTTTTTATAGGATTGAATATACTCAAAACACAGGGTTTAAATGAACTAATAAAAAGATATAAATTTAGAAATAAGGATTAACCAAAAATCTTCTTTTTTATTGCCTTTATTATCATAATATCGTTCTCATCAAAACATTTTGTTATTATTAGCATTATAACATATATAACAAGATAAGAAAATCCTATTAATACAACATTTAATTTTGTTAGTGGAATCATATTTTTAAATATTACCAGTAATACTGTGGGTATTAAAGATATTAAAATTATTTTTATTAAATCTTTTTTTAATGGATTTATTTTGGTGTAATAAATGCATTCTATAAATGCCAATATGCTTAGAATTATGCTGCCTATCATTGCTCCCATTGCAACACCCACTATGCCATAATATTTTATTAATATAATACTAAGTATAATATTTATTGCAGTTGTCAGTACAATGTTTCCCAGTATTATTTTGGATTTTCCCTTCATGTACAAAAGATTATTTGAAATTGCAAACATGCAGGTTATTAACATGGAACCTATGGTCACTAATCTTAGGCTATTTGCTGCTGCAAGATATTCTCTTCCAAAGAAGAGGTTTATTACTGCGCCTGGAAAAAATATCATTATTATGAATATTGGCAGATTTATAATAACTATCCACTTATTGATTTGTTTGCTAATTTTCCCCACTACTTTTGTGTTTCCTCTTGAATACTCTTTTGTTACTAATGGGACAAAGGCTTGCGCAAACAAATCAGCAGATATATTTAAAATTGAACAAAGGGGTATGGCTGCGTTGTATATACCTACCGTAAATGCATCTTTGTAATAACCAATGACAAATGAATCTGCCCAGTACATTATTGAGTATACGGCGCCTAGAAAAATCAATGGCCAGGAATAAGAGAATAAACTATGCAATGCTTTTTTATCAGAAGCGTTGTTGGTGGGGATATTTTTCCCCCTTTTTATGAAAATTTCGGGAATCTTTATTTTACACACTAGATAAGCACATATAAATATTAAAATTACACTTATTATGTAAGAGTAACCTATTGAATTTGCATTGAGGCCCAGGAATATTAAAAATACCAAAATCCCAACTCTTGATACATTTTGTAAGATGTTAAGTATAAACGAATACCACTGAATTTTTTCAAAGCCTTTCAGGACTCCCAAGTAGAATGTTGCCAAGATATAGAAAGGTATGCCTATGCTAAATATCTTTAGATAGATTGTAAGATCGGGGTTATGAAATATATTAACTGCAATAAACTCTGATAACAAATAAGAGACTATGCCTGATAAAACACTGGTATATATCAATATTTTTGAACCTGTTTTTACAAGATAAGCTATTTTTTGATAGTTGTTTTTTCCGCGGTATAATGCCACATACCTTAAAATCCCATCTATTAATCCCAGTGAAGCAAATGCTATTATCCAGCTTGATACCATCAGCGCCAATGAGAACAAACCATATGCTTCCGGACCATACACTCTTGCAATAATTACGCGGTAGGCATATACCATTAATTTAGACAAAATTATTCCCCCGAATACAAAAAATCCACTTTTAACTATCCACTTTAAGTGAGGATCTACATTCTCTTCTGGAATTTCTATATTGGGCATAATTTTCTCATTTTGTGAGGATTTATAAATCTTAAGATTGTAAAAACTAACATGGTTGATATAAAAGAGCCTATTTTCAAGGTAATCATAAAAACCGGTGCTAGGGAGAATAAGATAATTGGTTTTGATGCTGTGAAAAAAGCTTATAGAGTTGAATTAAAAGCCAAACCTGTTGAAGGCGAGGCAAATAAAGAGCTAATAAAATTTTTATCTAAAGAGCTTGGAAAACAGGTTAGAATTAAAACAGGATTTACTAGTAAAGAGAAGTTAGTTGAGATGATATGAATATGTTTTAATTTTTGTTGATTTAATTTGTTATAATCTAAAAGTAGTTACAAACGAAAGATTTATATACTTCTACCTATTGTCAAATAAAATGAAAAACATACAAAACGCATTATGTCTTGGAGTATTAGTATTAGCATTAAGCGGGTGTGAAGGAAATAAATGTGAAAAATATAATACTGATTCATCTCCTACTGCGCAGGTTAGTAAATCTCAATCTAAATATGTTGATGCAGTTGTTACTAAGGTTTCTGAAACTTATACAGAACGTCATGGTATTGCTAGCGGAGGGTTTTTTTTCGGCAAGGCAACTCCTTATACTGAAAAAGAAGGCCATTATATGTTAAACATTAAAGCAGATGATGGTAATATTTATGTTGCAAATGTAGTTAAGAGACAGGGTGGAAATTCTGCTTATTTTATTGCTTTGAAAGAAGCAATTGAAGAAGGAACTAGAATACAAGTAGAAAGAAAAGCCCTAAATAGATTTGCAGGCGTATCAGGTTTATTAGTAAATGATGAAATAAAAATTTTAGGAAGATAAAAATAAAAATGGCAGATACAAAAAGTTTTAATGCGGCAAATATTGTACCTGTTAAGAAAAGAGAATTAAAATGACAACTACAACACTTGATCAAAATATGACAGTAGAAGAAACTGAAAGAATATCCTTTGTTACAAATCCTTCTGTTGCAATAGCTTATGTTGCAGGAATTAAAGGCTATGAAGCAGGTTCTGTGTATGGCAGTATTTATCTTAGGGGTATTTGTATTATAAGTCCTAAACGATTGAAAGATAAAAATGCTGATTTTCTTGAAAGATTAGCGAGGCGTGATAATTTAGTTGAGTGTATTGGAGAAATTTCTCATGATAAAGAAGATGAACTATTATCTGAATCGCGAGATAGAGAATATACTCGAAGACCTTCTCGCATTAGAGATTCTAATATATGGGAAGTGATGATTTATGGCAGAAATAATATAAAAATAATGAGAGATATAGTTGATTCAGTATTAAGTTTTTATAATGTTAAAGCAAATATCAAGTTAGAATGTGAAAGTTCTATGTTAGAAAGGGAATATTGTTTTTCTAAGGTGAAATAATAAATAGGAGGAAATCTGGAAATGGTTTTTCTGATAATTATGAACTTCTTAATTTATTGCTTAATAACCTGACTTCGCCAGTTCACACTATTTTAAGCACAAACCTCTTTTGACAGAT
>CAYHUT010000017.1:0-11846 GCA_964359835.1 Candidatus Woesearchaeota archaeon | reverse complement strand
ATTTAATATCAACCCCAACACCATTATTTTTTCTTGATAATTCAGCAGCCTCGAGAATTCTAACATTTTTTAATCCTTCACTGCCTGGAGCTATGCATTTCCCAGTATCTAAATAAGCTAAGAAATGTTCAATCTCATCTTTAAGAGGATTGTTTCCATTTACTTTTGGAATAATGATATCACCATCCCTTATTGAAGTTGAAAAATCAGTAAAACTATCCCCTACAGGTTGATAAGTAATTCCTTTGTCATAAATAACAACTTTGTTTACAGGTTCTACATCATCAAACAAAATTGCTTTTTTAGTTCCACCAACATATAATTTTCTTTCTTTTATTGGATGTTCCCAATTAGCATAAATTGTGGAAATAATTCCCTTATCAAAAAACAAATTAACTGAAACAATATCATCAATACTGCCATTATGAGAAACACCATTGCATGAAACCCTAGAGGGTAATTGTCCTGTTAATGAAGTTGAAATATAAACATCATGAGAAGCTAAGTCCCATAGTGCACTTACATCTTTTCTTATTGGACCCAAACCCTTTCTTGTTGATTCTAAATAACGCAACTCACCAATCTCCCCTTTACTAACTAAATCTTTTACTTTATTTAATGGAGAATTAAATTCAAAAATATGCCCAACCATAAGAGAACAGTTTTTAATTTCAGCTAACCTAACAAGCTCTTCTGCTTCATCAGTTTTAGTTGTCAATGGTTTTTCTATGAAAACTCCAATATTATTTTCTAAAAAATATTTTGCAATTGGAAAATGAGATACAGCATTAGTTGCAACAATAACACCATTAATACGAGTCAGGCTGATATCTTTGTAATTATTATAAAAGAAAACATCACTTATTTTAGAAGAATATTTCTTCAAATTGGCTTCATTGATATCACATATGTGCCCTAGTTTAGCATTTTCAATATCTCTAAAAGTGTTAATATAATTCTTCCCCCAATAACCGCACCCAATTAAAGCAATATTTTTCATAGAAAAGCACTAAAAACTGCATTTTTAAACATTTATATACTTAAAGACATAGCTTTTTAAATATATTATCCTATGTCTTTGGTATACTCAAGGGACAGTATGTCCTTTGATATATTAAGAAATGTATTTTAAACAAATTAAAAAGTGAATTATTAAACCTATTTTTAATATAATTTTAAAATTTTATTCATATCAAAAACTATAAATAGCCAATAATTCAAATCATTATCATGAAAATCATTATTTTATGCCCATTTAGTTACCCGAGCGCTTGCGGAGTCTGGACAAGAGCTTATGAAGATGCGAGTTATTTAGTAAAACAAGGTCACGAAGTGCATATATTCTCTTCAAATATAATCAAAGGAACCAATCAAACATCATCAAAATATGAACTTTACCAAGGAGTCCATATACATAGGTTCCCATTAATAATGTCATTTGGAGAAAATGCAAAATTCTGGGATTTTAAAAAAGAATTAATAGAATTAAAACCTAATATTATTCATTCACATGTATTAAGACATCCTCACACCCATAAATCCTCAATACTTGCAAAGAAATTAAAAGTTCCTTTTATTGTAACAACCCATGCACCATTTGTAGAAAAATCATTAAGAAATAAAAAAACAAATGCCTTAATTTATTTTTATGACAAATTTTTAACAAAAAAATTCTTCAAGCGCTGTTCAAAAGTAATAGCCATTTCAAAATGGGAACTTCCTTATCTAAAAGAGATAAATTGCCCTGAAAAAAAGATAATTTGTATCCCTAATGGAATTTCCAGGGATTTCTTTAAGAATAAGCCAAAAAAATCACAAAATATTTTATTCTTCGGCAGAATTGCACCAATAAAAAATATTGAGTGTTTAATCAACGCAGCAAAAATTCTAAAGGATGAAAAAATAAAGTTCAATATTAAAATTAAAGGTATGCCTGAAGAAAATTACCTAAACAATTTAAAACAAAAAATAAATAAATTAGGATTAAATAAAGAGATAATCTTAGACATCGATAAAAAAACAAGTCCTTTGAAGGAGAGAGTAAAAATCTTCAGCAATCAAAATATATTTGTTCTTCCAAGTTGGAGAGAAGCGATGCCCACAGTTATCTTAGAAGCAATGGCATCAGGTTTAACAGTTATTTCATCAAAAACCCAAGGGGGATTAGAATTAATAGAGAACCGCAAAACAGGTTATTTATTTGGAATAAACAATGAAAAGAAATTAGCAGAAAAAATCAAGCAAGCCCTAAAGAAACCAATAAACGCAAAACAAGAAGCTAAAAAATACTCATTAAAAATAACAAACTTAAAATTAATTGAACTTTATAAATCAATAAAACAATAACATATATATCCCAAAAGCTATTTTCTACAAAAACAATGTTAATAAAACAACAATCAAAGAGAAAAGGGTTATGGAAAAGAGATTAAAGGCAATAATAAAGGATGGTATAAGAGAAAGTATTAGAGTAAAAAGGGAAATATTAGAGAATCCCGAAGATATAATAAAAATAATAGTTGCATCAAAGAGTATTATAGAGTCATACAAAAAAGGTGGCCAGCTAATTCTTTTTGGAAACGGCGGTTCAGCAGCTGATGCTCAACACATAGAAGGTGAATTGGTAAATAAATTATATATTCCCAATAGGCCAATGCTCAATGCCAGAGCTTTAACAGTAAATACTTCTGTACTAACAGCAATAGGGAATGATAGCAGTTATGAAAATATTTTCGCAAGACAAATTAGTTCACTTGTAAAATCAATAGATGTAGTAATGGGCATTTCAACAAGTGGAAATTCAATAAATGTAATCAAAGGCATTGAAGCCGCAAAAGAACAAAAGGCATATACAATTGCTCTTACTGGAAAGTCAGGTGGAAAACTTAGTGAAATATCAGATTTATTGATAAATGTTCCAGGAACAGATGTTGCAAGAATACAAGAAGCCCACATATTAGTAGGACATTTAATCTGTGAATCAATAGAAAGAATATTATTTCAAGAATTCAAACCTGCTGTTTTTTTAGACAGAGATGGAGTAATAGTGCATGATGCTGTAGGCTATGTTAACAAAGTTGAAGATTTAAAATTTATAGAAGGCACAATAGAAGGCATGAAAAAGCTGCAAGATAAATACAAGCTAATAATTCTAACAAATCAGGCAGGAATTGCAAAAGCTAAATTTAAAACAGAAGATTATGAAAAATTCACAGCCAATTATGAAAGAATATTAAAAGAAGAGGGAGTTAATGTCGGTGGAATTTATTATTGTCCGCATCATCCAAAGGGAACAGTCGCAGAATATGCAAAAGATTGTTATTGTAGAAAACCCTCTCTAGGAATGCTTGAAAAAGCAATAAGAGAACATAATATTGATGTAGATCATAGTTATGTTATTGGTGATAAAAATAGTGATTTGAGATTAACAAAATACTATTCTAGTCTAAAGGCAATTGCAGTTTTATCTGGCGAAGGTACAACAGAAGAATTTGAAAGAATGGAACCTCAACCTTATGCAATTTGCAAAGATTTATACGAAGCTTCTAAAATTATCTTGAAGGAACCTTTATAAATTATTATAATTTCAATAATAAAGATTTCAATGGAAGATAAAAGTTACTCAAAAGAAAAATTAAAAGTGGCATTTCTCTCTTTTCAAAAAGATGCAGAAAGAGTTCCGCCAATAGGATTAGTCTATTTAGCAACCTATCTAAAAGAAAAAAAAGGCATAAAAAATGTCAAAATAATTGATAAAAATTTTGATGATATAGAAAAAGAATTAGCTAATTTCTCTCCAGATTTGGTTTGTATGACATCAATGACAGTACATTTCATGGACGTTGTAAAATTTGCAGAAGAGTACAAAAAAAAATCAACTACACCAATAATTATCGGGGGAGTTCATATCTCCACGCTTCCAATATCATTTAAGCCTTGTTTTGATATTGGTGTAATTGGAGAAGGAGAAGAGACATTATCTGAATTAATAGATATTTACATTAAAAATGGAAAATTCGACTATAAAAACTTAAAAAAAGTTGAAGGATTGGTATTTTTACATGAAGACGAAATCATAATAAATAAGAAAAGGCAAGACTTAGAGTTAGATACATTACCAATTCCTGATTTTGATTTAGTCAATAAAGAATATTTTTCAAAACAAGAGATACCCGGACCAAATCTTTTAGTTAGAAGAGCTTTTATTCTTACATCAAGAAGCTGTCCTTATAAATGCAAATTCTGTTCAACATCTCATTTTTGGGGCAAGGTAAGATTCCATTCTCCAGAATATACTGCTAAATTAATAAAGCACAATATGGACAAGTATAATGTTACCTATATCAAAATCTTAGATGATCTTTTTACAGTTAGTCTTGAAAGATTAACAAGCATTAAAAAAGAACTGGAAAAACTCGGAGTGCTGGATAAAATTGAAGGCATGGAATGCCAACCTCGTGCTAATCTAATAAATAATGATTTATGCAAAGTAATGCAGGAATTAAAAGTAAAAATTGTAAATTTTGGATTTGAATCAGGCTCTGAAAGAATGTTACATTGGCTTAAAGGTGAAAGTGTTACAGTTGAGATGAATAAAAATGCAATTGTTCTATGTAAAAAGTATGGTTTTACAGTTTACGGTAGTTTGATATTCGCTTCACCTGGAGAAAAAATTAAAGATATGGAAGAAACGCTAAAATTCATTGATTTTGCAGTAGCGCATAATATTGATTATTTATGGAGTTTTATAGGAACTCCTTTTCCAGATACGCCTTTTTGGAATATCGCTCTTGAAAGAGAAAAGGTTAGCAAAGATATGGATTTTTCTTTATTAAGCCACCATAATTTGGATAATCCTCTTTTATTAGATGAAGATGTTGATAAAAAAAGATTCAAGGAAATTTTTATACTGGGAAGAAAAAAACTTAGAAAATTAAAAATCAAATTAATGTTCAATTTCTTTAAACATTATCCTGTAGCAACTATAAAGCTTTTTGCAAAATCCCCTGGATATTATGCATCAAGAGTAATCAAACAGGTTTACAAACATTAATTCTAAAAAATGGAAAAGCTGTACATAAAAAACATTTAAATACTCTATATCCATCAGGAATCTTATGCTTTCAATAATAATAACCGCATATAAAGAACCTGATACAATAAAAAAAGCTATATGGGCATTTTTAGCTGAAAACTTAAAAGATTATGAAATTCTGGCAATAGCCCCAGACAAAGAAACAGCTGATTCTATCCAATCCATTGCAAAAGTCAACAAACATGTAAAATACATTAAAGATCCTGGAAAAGGTAAGCCAACTGCTTTAAACCTTGCATTCAAAAAAGCAAAGGGAGATATTCTTGTTTTAACAGATGGTGATGTTTTAATCTCAAAAGGCGCAATAAAGGAGCTCCTAAAACCATTAAATGATAAAGATGTTGGCGCAGTTTCAAGCCACCCAATTCCAACAAATAAAAAAGATACAATGCTTGGTTTCTGGTCTCATTTATTGACGGAAGTTGGCGCACACAAAAGAAGACTTGAACTTCAACAAAAACAGACATTCATGGTTTGCTCAGGTTATTTAATGGTAATAAGAAACAACATTATAAAAAGCATACCTGCTGAATCATTGGCAGATGATGCAGTTATTTCAAATTTAATATACATGAGAGGTTATCAAATAAAATATGCTCCAAATGCAATTGTAAATGTAAAATTTCCAACAACATTCTCCGATTGGATTAAGCAAAAAAGAAGATCAGCAGGCGGTTACAATCAGTTGCCTAAACTTCTTGGAATAAAAGATAAGATGCGTTCATTCACAAAAGAATCTTCAAAAATTAGCTGGGCCTTAAGTTATCCAAAAACAATAAAGGAATTTTGGTGGACTTTCTTGCTAATTTTAGCACGTTTATATCTCTGGTTTTTAATTTTCATAGACGTAAATATAAAAAGAAAAACTCTAAAAGAAACATGGGTTAGAATAGAGAGTACTAAATAAACATAAATATTAAGCAACAATAATTCTTATAAACTAATAATTTGCAGATTATACTTATAGATGGAAAAATTATTAATAACGGGTGCAACAGGAATTCTTGGAAGTGAAATAGTTGAAAAAGGGCATTTAAAATATCAATTATTTGGAACTTATAATCAAACTAAAAATCAAGAAAATGATTTAAGATGTAGCTATCATAAATTAAATATATCTGACAAAAAAGCTGTTGAAGATTATATGGATGTTATAAAACCTGATTGCATAATCCACTGCGCAGCTATGACTAATGTCGATGAATGTGAAAAGGAAATATATAAAGCAGATGATATAAATATTAATGGGACAGATTACCTTGTAGAACAAGCAAATAAAAAAAATATAAAATTTGTATACATTTCAACAGATTATGTATTTCCTGGCAGAAAAAACGAATACAAAGAAGACGATGAAAGAAAACCCACTTGTGCATATGGTTTTACAAAATTTGAAGGTGAAAAAATTGCTGAAAAATTAGAAGATTTTATTATTGCAAGAGTTACAATCCCCTATACTTGGAAAAAACCAAGTACTAAAAATAATTTTGCTAATTGGTTAATTGATGAAAATAAAAAAGATAAAGAAGTAAAAATCGTAATTGATCAATACAACAACCCCACATATGTTCCAAATGCCGCCGAAAATATCTTAAAATTAATAGAGATGAATGCAAATGGAAAATTCAGTATTACAGGTAGAGATTGTTTATCAAGATATGAATTTGCAATAAAGATAGCAAAAGTTTTTGATTTGAATGAAAGTTTAATAATACCCTGCCTAACTTCCGAATTAAATCAATTTGCAAGAAGACCGAGATATATAAATACAAATACTGAAAAAGCTCAAAAAATAGGTCTTGAAATATTGACAGTAGAAGAAGGTCTAAGAAGAATGAAAGGTGATTTGATTGAAAGATGAAAAAATAAAACAAATTTTAAAATTAATAGAAGAATCTTTGAAGGAGGATAGTGAATTAATTCCTAAAAGAAAATTCATACCTTATTCTGGAGCAATGTATAATCAAGACGAGGTTTTGGCAGCTGCAGAACATGTATTAAGGGATTACCCAAGAGGATGGATTGGTCTTGGAAAAAAAGGAGATGAATTTGAAAAAAAGCTTGCAAAATATATAGGTAAAAGGCATGTTATTTATGCTAATTCAGGTTCTTCAGCTAGTTTAATTGCAATATCTTCTCTTGCATCTAATCAACTTGAAAATCGTTTAAATAAAGGTGATGAGGTAATAACAACTGCTTCTAATTTTCCAACAACATTAAATCCAATAATTCAAAATAATTTAAAACCTGTATTTATTGATGTGGAACTGGGTACTTATAATCCTTCAATAAGGCAAATTGAAGAGGCAATAAGTAAAAATACAAAATTAATAGTATTGACACATACTTTGGGAAATCCTCTTGAAATAGAAGAACTGTATGATTTATGTAAAAAAAATAATATACACCTTATTGAAGACACCTGTGATGCCCTCGGTTCAAAATATAATGGAAAGATGTGCGGTTCATTTGGTGAATTCGGGACATTCTCTTTTTATCCAGCCCACCATATTACAACAGGAGATGGAGGAGCGGTCTCAACAGATAATCCTCAATTGAAAAAAATTGCACAGTCTATGAGGGATTGGGGCAGAGATTGTTGGTGTGCGCCAGGCATTTCAAATACTTGTAATAGGAGATTTGATAAAAAATATGGCGAACTTCCTATTGGATATGATCACAAGTATGTTTTTTCAAATGTAGGTTATAACCTTAAACCTCTTGAAATTCAAGCAATATTAGGTTTAGAACAATTAAAAAAACTTCCAGAATTTGAAAAGAAAAGAAAAGAAAATTTCAATAGGTTATATAAAGAATTCAAAAAATATGAAGAATTTTTAGTTCTGCCCAAATCACCAGAAAAAGCAGAACCCTGTTGGTTTGCATTTCCTTTGACAGTGAGGGAAAATGCCCCATTTAATAGGGAAACAATAATAAATTATTTTAATGAAAATAATATAGATCTCAGAATGCTTTTCTCAGGAAATATATTAAAACATCCAGCCTACCAAGGTTTGGAATGTAAAATAGTTGGAGATTTAAAAAATTCAGATACAATAATGAACAATAGTTTTTTCTTAGGAGTATATCCTGGAATAAAATCTAAGGAAATGGATTATATTGTAGGCAAAATTGATGAATTCATGAAAAAATATTAAACAGTTTCTTTTCCCATGATAAAACCTTTCCAAAAACCATAAGAATAAATAAAATTAACATAAAGGTAAATTGGCAAAGCCAACAAACTCAAAAAAAATCCTAATTTTTTAGGCCTCATTGTAATTAAAAATAAGGGATAACCTAAAAAGGGAATCGATTTAATTAAACCCAAATACCACCTTGTCATTGAAGAATCATAAATTCTAAATAATGCCCCAAAAGCATTGCTTAATTGCAATTCTTTTTTAAAGCGGTTTTTCCAAGTATATTTATGGTAATGAATTACTTTTGCATCAGGATATTCAATTTTTCCAAGTTTTCTTAATTTAAAATACATATCAAAATCCTCGCCTGCTGTTCTAAAGTTTTTATTGTCGAATAATTTTACTTTTAGTAAATCTTTTTTTCTATAAGCACACCCTTTTTCATCAAGTAAAGAAGTAATTATATCTTGTTCTTTAACAGATAATATCTTTGCAATAGGATCTAATTTATTCCAAAAATCAAAGGGCAATTCTACTTTTGAAACAGTTGCAACAACATTTTTATCCTTAAGAGGCTCTACTAGTTTTTGCAACCAATCATCGGAACTAGCGATGCAGTCTTGATGAACTGAAACAACAATTGGATTTTTTGCTTTTCTGACGCCATAATTCAATGACTCTGCAAAACCCCACCCCTTATCCACAAGAACAATCTCTACCTTGCCTTTAAATTTCTGGCTTTTAAAACCTTTAATTAACATATCGAATACTTCTTTATCAGGTTTATAAATCGCACTTACAATTGAAACATCCATATTAAACAAAATAAGTATTACTATTTAAATATTACTAAAACAAACATTTTATAAATCCCGAAATAAAAAGAAAATTAATGAATTTTCCTTCAAAAGAACAAATAAAGGAATGGTTTAAAGATAAAGACAATCTTCTTTTATTATTAATCATCTTAATAGGTGCAGTAATAAGACTTTATTATTATAATATGAATTCCGCAGTTTGGTGGGATGAGTCAGAATATTTGAGTACCGCTAAATCCTTTGCATTTGGAACAGCCTATGATATTGGTTCTCAACGTTTACCTCTTGTACCATTTCTAGGTTCTATTCTATTGACACTGGGTTTTGGTGAAATGGGTTTAAGATTTTTCTTAGTGTTAATACCATCAATTGTTGTTATATATTTATTTTACTTACTTGGAACATCCTTATACAATAAAAAAACAGGTTTAATTGCTGCATTTCTAGTTTCAACATTCTGGGTAGCTATTTTCAACACAAATAGATTTCATACAGATATGTTTGCATTTATGCTCTGGTTAATTGGCTATTATTTTTTCTGGAATGGATATATGCAAAAAAAATCAAAAATTCAAACAGCGCTAATACTTCCTATTTTTGCACTAGCATTTTTAACACGTTCTTCAACATTGATAGTATTTGTACCATTATTTATTTTCATTTTAATGACTGAAAAATTAAATTTCTTGAGATCAAAAGAACTATGGATAGGCATCATTTTAGGTATTCTTGTTGCAACCCCTTATTTAATTTGGAGTCATAATCATTATGGAAACACACTAGCATTTACAACAGGATATTCCGGTAGAACAGAAGCGAACCCTATTGCCTGGACAACATATACTGTTTATTTTCCATTTTATTTAGAGTGGTTTTTCTTAATTATTTTTTTGATTAGTTTATTATTGCTTTATAAATTATTCTTGGGATTTGATACAATAATAAAAAAACAAAATAAAGAACTTTATCCTGATTTATTAATATTTTTGATTATTTTAATAATACCTGCTTTTTTTGCTTTTTATATTAGGTCTCAACAGCAAGATGAAAGGTGGATGATAATGGTTTCCCTTTCAATGTTTTTATTAATTGCGAATTTTATTTTATGGTTGTACGGGAAAATTAAAATTCACAGCAAAGAAATTGCAATAATTATTTGTTTAGCAATTTTATTATATGGCTCTTATTTAGAACTTTCACACGCAGACACAATAATAAAAGTAAAAAAAGATACTTATGTTCAAATAAAAGATGCATGTAATTGGATTAATGCAAATAGTAATCCAAAAGACATAGTTTTAAGTGTTTCTTATCCACAAACAGTTTATTATTGTAATGCTAAAGTTTACACTTATTCTCCTTGGAAAAATGAATCTTATTTCGATGAATATGTACAAACCAACAAACCAAGATATCTAATAATTTCAGCAATAGAACCAAATCATCCTGATTATATCTTCACTTATCCCCAAAGGCATCCAGAACTATTAAAACCTGTTCAAGCCTTTACAATGAAGGAAAATCCCAATCCCCAACAGCCTGTTCTGATTGTATATGAATTTACTTATAAGAATTAAAAATAAGAGTTAAATTCTCACCTATTTAAATTATTATGTATCATCTCTCTGACTTTAAAGGTGAATTTATTCTGATACAAATTCCTTATAAAAGATTTGTACATTCCTCTTTTAATATAATACTTCTCAATATTTTTGAGGTATTTAAGCTGTTCAAATAAATTAGTTTTATAGTAATACTTAAATAGGATTTTATCAGGAATCTCTGAAAAATTCTTCTCAGAACCAAGAACGCCAAAATCTGCCCAGCCCTCTAATGTTTCAGGTATTAACAAACCCTTATTCAAATTCTTGCAAATCTCAAAGTATGGCGTAGCAGGTAAAGGCCTATACATCTGTATTAAATTCTGGTCTGCTGGAATCTCTTTTAAAAATTTAAGGGTTAATTCTAATTCATCCAAAGTTTCAGTGGGATGCCCAAATATGTAAGCATTAGTAACAAGAACATTATTATCTATCAAAGCTTTACAAATTTTTTTTGCATGTTCCAAAGGCACGGGTTTGTTTATTAATTTTTGTATTCGTGGACTACCTGATTCAACACCAAATAAAATCCTGTCACATCCAGATTTAGCAATTCTATTTACAGATTCTAAATCCATTGTATGAAATCTTGCAGATGTAAACCATTTTAATCCCAATTTGCTTTTATCAAGGGTATCACAAAACTTTTTAGTATATTCTTTAGTAACAAGGTGCAAATCCTCGCCAACATCTAAAAAAGAAATTTCATTCTTAACAATAGAACTTACAAATTTATATTCTTTTACAGCACGAGAAGGTTCAGCTATTCTATAACAACCAAGATATTTTTTAACATTTGCATTGCTGTTATGACAAAAACCACATTTATAGGGACAACCCCGTGTAGTGCTAATTGGCAAAGCATTATATTTTTTATCTGGAAAATATCTATCAACATTTTCAACCAAATCCCATGCAGGTAATTCCGTTTTATTTAAATCAACAACTTTTTTCTGTTGCTCCAAAACAATAACCTTGCCATCTTTCTTAATAGCACAACCCAAAGGTTTTAAATTTTTCTTTCCATTTAAATAATTTAAAAGATCTAAAAAAGCATATTCTCCCTCGCCAACAACAACAGCATCAATATATTGATTCTGAAGTGTTTGTTCTGGTAAAATGGTTGGATGTGGACCTCCCCAAACAACAATCTTTCCAAGCTCTTTTACAATCTTGCTTATAACTAAAC